>JBCCUH010000313.1:0-2464 GCA_039197405.1 Pseudomonadota bacterium | reverse complement strand
GCGCGCGGAAATCAATTTGCCATCAGCGCAGCGTGCCTGTGCAGGCATGTAGAGATGAAAAAGCCCCGCAAACGCCGGTTTGCAGGGCCCTTTTGAAAGATACCGTGTCAGATATCGCGCGGCAGGTTACGCCGTGGGCAGGATCACGATCTCGACCCGGCGGTTCTGCGCTCTGCCTTCGTCGGTCAGGTTGGACGCGACTGGCTGATCCTCACCGCGGCCGACCGGTTGCAGACGGAACTGCGGCACACCTGCACCAGCCAGAACATTGGTCACGGCGTTGGCGCGCTGCATCGAGAGGTTCTGGTTATAGGCGGCCTCGCCGGTGTTGTCGGTATGGCCGATGACCTGAACCGTGCTGTCGGGATAGGCCTGCAGGTTATTGGCCACCGCGACCAGATCGCTTTGCAGCGTGCCGGTCAGCGCGGCGCTGTCCGTGGCAAAGAGGATATCCTGCGGCAGCGTCACAATCAGGCGGTCGCCGGTGTTGGTGATCGTCACCCGGTCATTACCCAGGCTGTTGCGCAGATCGGCGGCCTGACGGTCCAGCACATTGCCGATAGCCGCGCCACCGGCTGCGCCGATCAGCGCGCCTTTGACTGCGTTTTGCTTTTTCTCCTGGCTGTTGTCACCGGAGATCAGACCGGCAATCGCGCCCGTGGCGGCGCCGATGGCCGCGCCCGTGCCGGTCTTTTTGAAGCCGTTGTTGTTCTCGGCAGTCTGCGAGTTCACGCAGGCGCTTAGCGCCAGTGCGGATACGGCCATCGCCGCAATCAGGGAAGGTGCTCGTGTCATGTATAATGCCTCTTATGCTATCTCCGTTGATCGGAGCTACGCGTAGCTATAACAGGTCCGAATCGCTTTCCAAATGCGAATTTTCGGGGAATCTCGGCGGTAATTCGCCAAAACCATTCCGCAAAATGGGAACAACATCGCCGATGCCTTGCATCACCCTGAAGCCAGGCTGTCGCGATCGGCGCTTTCATAGGCGAGCATGGCGCGCTTGACCGGCAGGCCCCAGTGGTATCCGCCCAGATCGCCTGATTTGCGCAGGGCGCGATGGCAGGGGATGAGCCAGCTGACCGGGTTGCGCCCCACAGCTGTACCGACAGCGCGTACAGCCTTGGGGTTGCCCACGGCACGGGCGATATCGGAGTAGGTCGTCACATGGCCGGTGGGAACGTGCAGAAGGGCCTCCCAAACCTTGATCTGAAAGGGCGCGCCGATCAGATGCAAATGCTTCGGCCCGCCGCCGCCGAAGGCCGCTTCGACCCAGGGGCGCAGACGCTCATTGTCCTCAATGTACTGCGCGTCAGGCCAGCGGTTTTGCATGTCAGCCAGCGCCGTGTCCTGCCCGGCTTCTTCCGCGAAGGCCATGCCGCAGATACCGTGCCGGGTGCCCATCGCAAGAACCTGGCCAAAGGGGCTGTCGAACCACCCCTGAAAGATCGTCAGACCTGCGCCGCCCCTGGCATAGGTGCCCGGCGTCATCGCCTCCCAGCGCAGAAAGAGATCATGCAGTCGCCCGCCGCCGGACAGCCCCGTTTCAATGGCCGTCTCCAGCGTCGAATGATGCGATTTCAGCAGCGACTTGGCATGATCAAGCGCCAGAAACTGCTGATAGCGTTTCGGCGATACCCCCACCCAGCGCGAGAATAGACGCTGCATATAGGCGGGGCTGAGGTTCAGCTCGGCGGCCAGCGCGTCCAGTGACACGGGCGCCTCCGCCTCATCCAGCCGCTCAATCGCCCGGCGCATGAGTTTGTAGTGATAGCTGGCCTCGGGGCCGGTCATTGCATGTGTGTTCATACCCTGACATTAGGCAGAGCGTGGCTTTCCTGCGACCCGTTTATTGCACATTGCATCCGCCCGCTTGTCCGGCACACAGCAAGCAGGCATAAGCCGCCCATGGCCAGGCAGCTTGACTATCATACGATCCGCGAGATCTTTACCCGGTTTCAGGCGTCAGAGCCGGAGCCGAAGGGCGAGCTGAACCATGTGAATGCCTATACGTTGGTCGTGGCTGTGGCGCTGAGTGCGCAGGCCACCGATGTGGGCGTCAACAAGGCCACAGAGAAGCTGTTCCAGATCGCCGATACGCCGCAGAAAATGCTCGATCTGGGGCTTGAGGGTGTGACCGAGCATATCAGGACCATCGGGCTTTACCGCAACAAAGCCAAGAATGTTATCAAGTTGAGCCAGATCCTGGTGGATGACTATGGCGGTGAGGTGCCCAATTCCCGCGCGGCGCTGATCAGCCTGCCGGGTGTCGGGCGCAAAACCGCCAATGTGGTTCTCAATATGTGGTGGCGGCACCCGAGCCAGGCGGTGGACACACATATTTTTCGCGTCGGCAACCGGTCGGGCATCTGTCCCGGCAAGGATGTGGACGCGGTGGAACGCGCCATTGAAGACCATATTCCAGTTGATTTCCAGCAGCACGCCCATCACTGGCTGATCCTGC
>JBCCUH010000312.1:0-2471 GCA_039197405.1 Pseudomonadota bacterium | reverse complement strand
CCGGGCCGGGGCGCTTTTTAATCTGGGGCCCGCTGCTTCCGCCGCCTGGCTACAACGACCGTGTTGGGCGCGGCCATCTTGCCATTGATATAGCCAATGGAGGTGCCAAGTCGCAGACGGTCGGTTGCCGCAAAATCCAGCCCGAGACCTGCAAAAACGCCATCTGTGACTGTGGCCGCGGAATCCGTCCCGCTGGTCCCTGTCAGATAGCCGATATGACCGCTTGCAGACCAGCGGCTGCCAAAATCCAGCCCGCCTTCCAGACCGGCCAGCATGCGCGTGGCACTGTCAGTTGCGTCATTGTCATGATCCGACGCCACCGCCCCCGCGAACACCCCATAGCTGAACCGCCCCGCATCGCGCCCTGCGTGCAGGATCAAAGACTGGCTGTTGTTATAGGTATTGGGCGCTGTGTTGCCATTATCCGTCAGGCCAAAGCCAAGATCGCCTTGCAGGTAAAACCCGTTGCCGGACAGGGATCCAAAGCTCAAAGTGCCGCGTCCAAAGTTCAGGTTGCCATCGGCACCGCGCAATGCCACCGGGGCACCGGCCATTTGCGTTTGACCAAAGCCCAACTCGGCAGAACCATAGAACTCCTGCGCCGCCAGCGGGCTGGTTGTCAGCATCAGCAAAACGATCGCTCGCATCATAAGCCCTATCCTTTCAAACTTACCAGCGCATGGCGTTTCTTGCCCGCGCTCAATTTAATCGGGCTGCTGAGCGCCGCCGCATCCAGCATCAACCCGGCATCGGTCAAAGGCGCATCGTCGATCCGCGCCCCGTTCTCGGCAATCAACCGCTTGGCTTCCTTGCCCGATTTCACCAGACCGGATTTGACCAAAGCCTGCACAATCGACAGACCCGCGCCAAGCTCATCGGCGCTGATCTCATAGGTCGGCAGATCATCGCCGACACCGCCCTTCTCGAACACCTCGCGCGCCGTGGCTTCCGCCGTCTGCGCAGCGCTCGCACCATGACAAAGCCCCGTTACCTCATTGGCCAGAATGATCTTGGCCTCGTTGATCTCGGACCCCGCCAGCGCGCCCAGCCTCTCGCATTCTTCTACCGGCAGCTCCGTGTAGAGCTTCAGGAACCGCCCCACATCCGCATCGGTCGTGTTGCGCCAGAACTGCCAGAACTCATACGGGCTGCGCATATCGGCATTCAGCCAAACTGCGCCATCAGCGCTCTTGCCCATTTTCTTGCCATCAGATGTGGTCAAAAGCGGCGAGGTCAGCCCGTAGACCTCATTGTCAATCACCCGCCGCGTCAGATCGATGCCATTGACGATATTACCCCACTGATCCGAGCCGCCCATCTGCAACAGACAGCCATATCGGCGGTTCAGCTCCATGAAGTCATAGGCCTGCAGGATCATGTAGTTGAATTCCAGAAACGACAGCGATTGCTCGCGGTCGAGACGGCTTTTGACGCTCTCGAACGACAGCATCCGGTTGACGCTGAAGTGCCGGCCAATGTCGCGCAGAAACTCCAGGTAATTGAGACCATCCAGCCATTCGGCATTGTTGATCATCATACCGCCATTCGGCCCATCGTTGTAATCGATATAGGCGCTGAACACCTTTTTGATGCCCGCGATATTGTCGTCGATCTGCGCGGGCGTCAGCAAGGGTCGCTCATCTGCGCGGAACGACGGATCACCCACTTTTGTCGTGCCCCCACCCATCAGGGTGATCGGCCGCCCGCCGGTCTTTTGCAACCAGCGCAGCATCATGATCTGGATAAGGCTGCCCACATGCAGCGACTTGGCCGTTGCGTCAAAGCCGATATATCCCGGCAACCCACCTTTGGCCGCAGCCTCATCCAAACCCTGATAGTCTGTGCAATCGGCCAAAAAGCCACGCTCCATCATCACGGCAATGAAATCGGATTTGGGATGGTAGGTCATATCTTGTTCCCTCGGGTCTAGTGGCGCTAGCTATAGAGGTGAGTTGGCAAAAGGAAAAGCCTGTGAAAGGCCGCAATCAAGGCAAAGCCCCCCTGCGCGCAATCGGTCTGATGTCCGGCACCTCACTGGATGGGGTCGATGCCGCTGAACTGGTGACAGATGGCCATGACATCCATGGCTTCGGCGAGACCCATTACAGGCCTTACTCGGACGCAGAGCGCCGCATTTTGCAAGGCGCCTTGGGCAAATGGCCCGGTGCTGACCTGCGAGACGCAAGCGAGGTGATCCATGCGGCGCATCTGCAAAGCCTGCAGCCCTTTGACGGCCCCGAGCTGATAGGCTTTCACGGGCAAACCCTTGCACATGATCCCAAGGGGCGCGGCACCCATCAGCTTGGCGATGGCGCGGCACTGGCAGAGGCCGCCGGCACATCTGTCATCTGGGATTTTCGCAGCAATGACGTAAAGCTTGGCGGTGAAGGCGCGCCGCTTGCGCCTTTCTTTCACTACGCCTGCGCGCGGTGGGCAAATCTGGACACGCCCGTCGCCTTTCTCAATCTCGG
>JBCCUH010000311.1:0-2476 GCA_039197405.1 Pseudomonadota bacterium | reverse complement strand
TGCACTGGTTTGAGCGCCTGATCGGGTTTGTGGCGGAATTTGACCGGCCCGATCTGATCCATGCCGCTTTTGAAGTTGGTGGTCATGAAGCTTGCGAAAGGCATCTTTGGCGTGCCCATGGTATTGCACAGCGGCGTATTGCAGCAGCTGGCATACCAGCGGTAGAGCCCCTTCTTTTGAAGTTGCAGGACGGCCAGATGTTCAGCGCCCTGGGTGATATTTACCCGGTGCGGCTGTGACTGATAAAGATCGGTGCCGCCCTGTTCATCCATGATATCGGCGCGCCCCAGCGCGCGGTTGAAGGCCTGGCAATCCACACAGTAACACATTGCATGGGTGCCGGTGTCTGCGTTCGCGCCTTGCAATTCTATCTGCAATTGCCCGCAGGAACAGGCGATCTGGAGGGGTTGGCTCATGGAACGGTCCTTTTGGATTGGGCGATTAACCTTAACGCGGGTTCGGCTCTGGCCCAATGTGCAAACCCACTTTGGCGGGTTGTTTCTCCGCCGCAAACGATCCGCGTTAAAACCCTGCAATTGTCCGGGTACTGCCCTGTTCGTGCCCGATTTCGACACGATACCTGATTTTCGAAAGTTATTGTTGAGAGAAAACGCAATGGATCGCCTGACGGAAATGGAAGCCTTCGCAATGGTCGTGGACCAGGGTGGATTTACCGATGCTGCCAAGAAAATGGGGATTTCCAAATCCGCCGTTTCCAAGCATGTGTCCTCGCTGGAAGCGCGCCTTGGCGCGAGGCTTTTGAACCGGACGACGCGCCGGGTCAGCCCGACAGAGATCGGCCTTGCCTATTACGATCGTGCCCGCCGCGTTCTTAATGACGCAGGCGAAGCGGACGCGCTGGTAACGTCTATGCAATCTGCGCCTTCGGGGCTTTTGCGTATATCGGTGGCGACGGATTTTGGCGTCAATCATCTCAGCCCGGTGCTTGGCGATTTCCTGTCGGAGTTTCCCGACATCACCGTCAATATGGTTCTCAACAACCGGTATGTGGAGCTGATCTCTGAAGGCTTTGACATGGCGGTGCGCATTGGCGAGCTGGAAGACAGCAGCCTGCGTGCGCGCAAACTGACCGAGACCACGAAACGCATGATCGCTGCGCCCGCCTATTTTGAAAAATATGGCCGTCCGGAGAAGATCGATGATCTGAACGAACACAAGCTGCTGCATTATTCCAGCCAGTCCTCGGGCAATGTCTGGAAGGTTACGGCGCCCTCTGGTGAAAAGAGGCAGGTGCGGACCGCCGGCTGGCTGAGCGTCAATGACGGGCAGTCGCTGCTCAATGCGGCTATCGCTGGGCTTGGCATCGCCTATCTGCCCAGCTTTCTTTATGCCGATGCGATGGAGCAAGGGCTGGTCGTGGACGCCATCCCGGATCTGCCTATGGAAACGCAAGGCATCTATGCGGTCTACCCGCCGGGCCGTTTCACCCAGCCCAAAGTGCGCGCCTTCATCGACTTTCTTGTCCATTCCTTCGCCGCCAAAGGCCCGACGGACTGGTAAACCAAGCTTTCCCCCGGGAGTCATGCCCCCACTTAGCCCCGCGCCACATGCGCGGGGATTTTTTTTGGGCAGAGCAGTCTATGAGATGGCGCTGGCAATCTCTTTGGCGTCCTCGCGCAGGTGTTCGGCCAATGTCGTCCGGTCATCGCGGGTCAATGCTGTTCCGGTGGCCAGTTTTGCCAAAATATCAAGATCATAGAACCGCAAAGCGGCGGTCAGGCAAAACACTTCGGCGGTCAGATCGAGGACACTGGAGGGCGAGAGCATGTCGCAGACATTGTCAGATCCGAGACGGATCGGTACCCCGGCTGCGGCCAGGTCCAGAACCCGCGCAATCGAGTTGTGGGTGGGAGCCTGCACCGGACGCAGCTGGCGCATGCCCAAAGCCGCTGACGGCGCGACGATCACACCGACGTTGAATTCCAGCAGGCCCTCGACCAAGGTTTGCCAGCGCGCCTCGTCATAGGCGGAGGGTGAAATCATGTGCACGGCCCAGACCATCGGCCAGCCATCTTCGCTTCCCCGAACGCCGCCGTCGCGGCGCAGCACATTGAGAAGCTGCTCGGTGCCTGCCTCATTGGGATCATTGCGCTGATCGGTGTGGATCTGCACCATCTTGCCAAGCCGCCGCGCCAGATCGAGCACGCGTGCGCAACTTTCCTCATATCCGATGTGATCGGGGTAGTCGTCCCGGTCGTCTTTTTCCGGCAGGGCGCCGATGAAGTCGCTGCGCCTGGCGCCCTCTTCGAAAAGCTGCCATCGGCGCGGCACGTCATCGCGAAAGCCCATCGGGTTGTAGGAGGCGGTCCTCAGCTTGATGCGATCCGCAAGCGATGCAGCGTGATTCATCATCCAGTCAAGCGCGCTCAGCGCGACCCGATCATCGGTGACATCCACCACCGTATCCGCGCAGCGGGTGCCGCAGGCGATCAGCGCGTCTGTGCCGTCGGTGATC
>JBCCUH010000310.1:0-2482 GCA_039197405.1 Pseudomonadota bacterium | reverse complement strand
GAGCAAAAGCATAATAAAACGGTCCAAATGGCAGCGGCAATTGGCAAAGCCTAAACTGATTCACGCATCTTCGCTACGCCGCAGTTTGGTTCGGGCCAGACAGGCAAACGGCAATGGCGCCAGAACGCTCTGCCGCTTGCAAAGATGGCGTGGCCTTGCGTGCTGTGGCACGTAAGGCTACCCCTCGTAGATCAGCGCATCCACGTCAATCTCGACGACCAGCCCATCCTGAGTCAGCCCCGCTGTCACAGCCGTAAGAACCGGATCGATCCCAGCAAACACCTCGCCATGCGCTTTGATAAAGCCCGCAGAGTGTTTCATATCCGTCAGATACACGCGCACCCGCGCGACATGTCGCAAGTCCGCGCCAACCGCGCGCAGGGCCTCACGCGTTTTGCCTAAGATATAGTGAGTTTGCGCATAGGCATCATAGGGCGCGTGGATCCTGCCCGTAGGCTCCAGCGCAGTCGTCCCCGCAACCCAGACATGATCGCCCATACGCTTGGCGCGCGCATAGGAGCCGATCTCTTCAAACCGGCCACCTGCTTTGTGGATCTGAATGCTCACAAGCCCAGCCGCGTGCGAATGGCGTCTGCAGCGCTCTGCAATGCGGTGGACTCGTCCGGTGTCAACGGCAACTCCGCCACCTCAATCAAACCGCCCTGCCCCAGATGCGCAGGCACGCCCAGCACGACGCCATTCACACCATATTCGCCTTCCAACATGACAGAGACCGGAACAGTCCCCGTGCGCGCGCCGCGAATGTGATCGATCAACTCGATAGACGCATGCGCAGGGGCAATCGTGGCTGACCCGGATTTTTTCAAAGCCACCACTTGTCCGCCGCCCGTGATCGCGTCTTTCACGCAAGCAGCGATCTGGTCTTTGCTGAGAAACACCTCCAAAGGTCGCCCTTTGATGCGCGCGCGAGACGGGATCGGGGCCATTTCCTCGCCGTGACTGCTAAGCGTGATCGCTTCAACATCTGCTGGGTCCACGCCAGCGGCCTTCGCCAACGCATAGCGAAAGCGCGAACCGTCCAGAGTACCCGCCATGCCCAGCACGCGTTCGCGGGGAAAGCCCGTGGCTTGCAGCATTTCATAGGTCATCTCATCCAGCGGATTGGTCACGACAATCACTATGGCATTCGGAGCATCTGACTTGATCGCTTCCGCAACCTGCCGGATCACACGCGCGTTCACGTCGATCAAATCGGCCCGCGTCATCCCCGGTGAACGCGCGCGCCCGGCTGTGACGACAACGACATCCGCACCTGCGACAAGGCTCAGGCTTTCACCACCCATACACGTACCCGACGCGCCGGAAATACCGCTGGTGTGATTGAGATCAAGCGCCGTCGCAGCCGCCAGCCCCGGCGCGATGTCGATCAAAGCGATCTCTTCGGCCATATCCCGCATAGAGGCCAGGTGCGCGATGTTGCCGCCGACGCCCCCTGCCCCGATCAGCGCGATCTTTCCCAGTTTGCGCGCTTTTCGCGGCGCACGGGATGGCGCGGCCCACTTGGGCGAACGACGATAGAGCGACCGGCGCATCGAGGTTTTACCATCCGTGCGCGGCGGCGCTGGCATTTCTACCGGCCCATCGACCAGCTTGATCCCAAGTCGCTCAGACGTCTCACGTGCCAAGGCGGTCACGATGTCACCGGGCATCACTTCGACGATCAAGCGGCCACGCTGACGCGCGTCCTCGATTACCTCAGCGCCAATGACACGCGGATCGCTCATGCGGGCTGGCCGTCCACCGCTTCGATGGCTTTGGTCGCGGCTTCCACGGCTGTCTGCACCGAGTTCTCCGAGCCCGAGATAAAGAGCCGCCCGAACCGGCCCACCGCGCGCACCTCGACCATGTCGATTTCGGCGGCTTTCTCGGCTTCATTGGCCGCGATGGAGATATAGGCCGCGGGCGCGCATTCGATGATGCCCAGCGTTTGACCCGGCACCAAGAGCGAGCCTTTGCGCCACTTGTTCAAGAGCTGCGCCTGATAGGGTTCGACCGACGTGATGATCTGCGTGTTGGTGATTGCGGGCTTCAGGCGGTCCGACATGGTCGCGCCCAGTTCTGCTAGCATCGCATCGCGTGCGGCGGAAACCTCGGCGTTGGACGGGGAGCGCAGGATGAAAAAACCAAATTCCCGTTCCACCAGTTGGCTGGTTGCCTCGACCGAGGACGCCTTCAGCGCCCGGTCGATCAAAGAGAAGACGCCGTTGCCGGGCGCGATCTCGCCAATCAGGATCGTGTCGCCGGACAGCGGAACCGATCCCTGCACCGTCGCACCGTTATAGGCGGCGAATTTGGGTTGCAGATTGTCGATCTGCACCAGGGCGCGGATGGTCAGGTCACTCATGGTCTGTCCCTATGCGGTGCGGGCGAGCGCATGCTGCGCGGCTGGTTTGTGACTGCCCTGCATGCGCCATGGCCGCTTTCATTCCCCGTATTCGTCGTAAATGTCCCGCCAGGGGCG
>JBCCUH010000309.1:0-2485 GCA_039197405.1 Pseudomonadota bacterium | reverse complement strand
CCTGCGGCTGGAGCCGGACGAAAAGCCGGATGTCTATCTGGATCTGGCGTTTGACGACGCAACCGTGCGTTTCATGAAAACCCTGCCGCCGCTGAGCCGAGCGCGCGGCAAAGCCAGTCTGATCGGGCAGCGGTTTCTGGCCGTCGCCGAACGTGGCACGGTGCAGGCACCGCAAGGCGGCGCGCTTCGTGTGGATGGAACGTCTTTCGAAATTGCGAACACGCGGATCAAGGGCGGTCCCGCGCAGGTGCAGCTCACTGCAAAAGGCAGCGTCACCAGCGCCTTGTCCCTGCTGGATCAGGAGCCGTTCCGTTTTCTCAGCAAAGCCGGACAGACGCCTGATCTGGCAAAGGGTCAGGCAGATATCAGCGGGGTGATCGATTTTGCATTGAAACGGCCCTTGCCGCCAAGCGAGATTGGGTTTGATATCGCCGGGACGGTCACCGACGTGCGCTCGGAGACTCTGGTGCCGGGGCGCCCGATCACAGCCGACAAACTGGTGTTCCGCGCCGAGCCCAAGCGCGTCAGAGTGTCAGGCGCCGGGCGTATCGACACTGTGGCCTTCAACGGGGCCTGGAACATGCCAATCGGACAACCGGGTGCAGGCAGCGAGGTGACCGGGCAGGTGGAGCTGTCGCAACGCTTTGTCGAGCGGTTCAACATCGGGCTTCCCAAGGGGGTGGTCTCAGGCCAGACACAGGGCGATATCACATTGTCCCTGACGCGCGATGCGCCAGTGCGCTTTGCGATGACCTCCAACCTGGATGGGCTTGGGTTGCGTTTTGATCCGCTGGGCTTTCGGCTGGGTGCGGGAACGCGCGGGGCGTTAAGTGTACGCGGCACGCTGGGGACCGCCGAAGGAACACCGCCCAAGATCGAGCGGATCACGCTTGATGCGCCGGGGCTGCGTGCGGAAGGTGCTGTGCAGATCAACAGCGGCGGAACGCTGGATGCGGCCCGCTTTGACAGGGTGCGGGCGGGCGACTGGCTTGATGGGGCGGTGACGCTCAATGGTCGCGGACGCAATACGCCCCCGGCGATCGTTGTCTCGGGTGGAAGCGTCGATTTGCGCAAATTGCCGCAATCGGGTGGCGGCGGCTCTGGCGGTAGCATCGGCGAGGTGCCGCTTCAGGTGCAGCTCGATCAGTTGCAGATCACACAAGGCATTGCGCTCAATCAGTTTCAGGGTGCTTTCACGTTGCGCGGCGGCGGTGTGACCGGCGGGTTCACCGGACGGCTGAACGGCACGGCGCTGGTGCAGGGCCAAACCGAAGCGCGCGGTGCGCGCACCGCTGTGCAAGTGACCAGCGGCGATGCAGGCAGGGCGATCAGCGCTGCGGGTTTTCTAAAGAATGCAAAAGATGGCGCCATGGTGCTGGACCTTGCTCCGGCGGACGGCGCGGGCAGCTACAATGGCCGATTGGAAATCACCAACATGCGCCTGCGCGAGCCGCCGCAGGCGCTGGCGCTGCTCAGCGTCGCCAGCGGTATCGGCCTGCTGGAACAATTGGACGGCAAGGGTTTGATGTTCAACGAAGTCTCCAGCCGTTTCAGGATCACCCCGCAGACCGTGATTGTCTCTGAAGGCAGTGCCGTTGGCCCGTCCATCGGCTTGTCGGTTGACGGCTATTACGACGTCGCATCCAAGAATGTGGACATGCAAGGGGTTGTCTCGCCGCTTTATGCGCTCAATGCGATCGGCTCGATCTTTACGCGTAAGGGGGAAGGGCTAATCGGGTTCAACTACACGCTGAAAGGCCTGGCCGCCAATCCGCGTGTGCAGGTCAATCCGCTTTCGCTCTTTACTCCCGGCATGTTTCGCGAGATTTTCCGGCGCCCACCGCCCGACCTGAGCCAGTGACCGAATGCATTTGAACGACTTTGATTTTGATCTGCCTGAGCGGCTGATCGCGACCCGCCCTGCCAGACCGCGCACATCGGCACGGCTTCTGCTGGCCGAGGGCGACCAGATCACTGACCGGCATGTGTTTGATCTTCCGCAGATTTTCCGATCAGGAGATCTGTTGGTGCTCAACGATACCAAAGTCATCCCTGCACGGCTCAGCGGTCTGCGCAAACGTATCAGCCAGCACGGCAGTGGCGAGGCGCGAATCGAAGCCACCTTGCTGGAGCCGCAGTCAGGTGGCGATGTCTGGAGCGCGCTGATCAAACCACTGCGCAAGGTGAATGAGGGCGAAGTCATTCGCTTTTCGGATGTGCTTTCGGCGACTTTGCTGTCCAAAAAGGATGGCGAGGCGCTGTTGCGGTTCAATCTGACCGGTGATGACTTTGACGCGGCCCTCAATGAAGCAGGGGCCATGCCCTTGCCGCCCTATATCGCCGCGCGCCGGGCCGCCGACGCGCAGGACAACAGCGACTATCAAACGGTTTTTGCCGAGAACTCCGGTGCCGTCGCGGCGCCGACAGCATCGCTGCATTTCGACAAGGCGTTGCTGGCCGAGCTTGGCGCGCGCGGTGTGGAATT
>JBCCUH010000308.1:0-2517 GCA_039197405.1 Pseudomonadota bacterium | reverse complement strand
GCACACTGCGCGTGGTGACGCTTACCGCGAGGGCCAGCGCGACGGCCGCGCCGAGGCGCAGCAGTTAAGTCGCGGCATGGTCGAAGAGATGGCGGGCGCGCGGGATTTGGCGATCCGCCAGGCGGAGAAGTTTCAAAAGCATCTGGATCGGTTCGCGAAACCGATCGGCGCGGCCGATGTCCAGGCCGACCGGATGCGGGAGATCTATGATCAGGTCAGCGCCGGTATCGGCGAGCCCTTTGGCACGCGCCCGGCGGCTGCCAATATTGTGCATCTGGCGCAGCAGGCGATGGCAAACCCGGAGGGCGTTGACCGCGAGCCGGCAGAGTTTCTCGCGAAACTGGAGCTTTGGGTTGCAATGCTGGCGCATCACCACAAGGTTTATTTGAAGGATCTGCCGGCCGCCATGACAGCCTATGTGGACGCGGCCGAGGAACATGCGGGAAGCATGGCCCAGCAGCTGCGCGATCGCGCTGGCACGGAGGCCGCACAATGAGCGCGGCGCGTACCCGTGGCACCAGCATCACGCAACGCCACCTCGCCCACCTGCTGGATCGTGTTCTGTTCGGGGATCGGATCGTGTTCCTGTCTGTGCACAGTGCGGCCCAGAGGCATGATTTCGATGTCGCAGCACATCTCGCACGTGAGATGAACGAAGGCGGGCGCGGCTTGTTCGAGATCCAAGGGCGCCTGCGGGTGATCAAGTCCAGCAAGGGTGCGCTGATCTTCCGCCACCTGGATCAGGAGCCTTGGCGCATCCAGGGCGCCAACTATGATGCGGTTGAATTTGATCACACGGCCTGGAACTTCGGCGAACGCTCGGCCCGCGCGGGGTGGGCTGACATGGCGCGCGGCACGGTGGTGCAGCGCCGGGGCGCGGTGCGCCAATGGTGAGCCCGGAATGGTTGCTGGAGGTCTTCGCGGCGGCCAGCTTTGCCCTGGGCGTCGCCGCTTGGGGGTTTCTACTGGCATACCTGCTGGCGGATCAGATCGGGCGGGTCTTTCGCCTGTCTGAGCGCACGGTGATCACCTTGATCCTTTTCCTGATGGTCCTGGTGATGGTGGTGTCTTGCCTGGCGCTCGGGTGGGCTATTTCAGCGCCGCCGGCTGGGCTTGATGGTTGACCGCTTCCTCACTGGCAACGGGGTCACCTGCCCCGCATGCCAGGGGCGGCGCTTTGCGCCCGAGCCCATGGGGGCTTGGGTTGCGCGGACCCCGTGCCCGGACTGCAAGGGCACGGGGCGCGTGGCGATCGATCCCGAAACCATCATTGCCGCGACCCTCTCCGAAACGGCGCGTGACGCTTAGAACGGATCTGACAAGCAGAGATCTGGGCGCCAGGACTACCCCGCGATATGGTCGCTGCGGACAGAAAAAACCCTGGGTCAAGCCAGGGTTTTTTGGGGGTTGTGGCCCCCACGGGCTGTTGCTATTCGGCGGCCGTCAGCTGGATCCCGTGAGAGCGTGACTTGGCAGTCAGAAGGCTGACGCGGATCGCGGCGCAATTCAAGCCGCGATCCTCTCATTTCCCGAAAAAAGTATCAGGAAACCACTGTGCCCGCGCCCGCTGTTGCGGCCGGGTCAGGGATTGGCCAGTCTACCGGCCGATATCCATCGATATAGGCCCGGATCAGTCGCACCATGCGCACCGCCGGTTTGCGGTGGGTACTGGCCTCAATGGGCATTTCCATGCGCCGCACGGTCTGGCCGTCCGTGTCAAGCAGGCGGCCTAACTGAGACTGAGTGAGGCCCAGCATTTGCCGGGCCTCTTTGATATCTTTGGGCGTCAATCGTATAGCCCCGCTCGTTTTTCCAGATACCGCATGCGATCCTGCAAATCGCCAATGGCTGCAGCTGTTGATGCCGCATCGGCTTGCAAGCCGCCATCGCGGGCATGGATTGCGCGCAATTCCATGGTGTGCAGTGCCAGCGTGCTTTCGATGCGATCGACCACGGTGCGCAGGCCCTTGAGGTGTTCGAGGATCAGGTTATCGGTTGTCATCTGTCTTTCTCCATTTGAGCGGGGCGCTGTGCCCCTGCATGTGTATATTGATAGGGGCAAGTGCCCCTATCGTCAACCCCTTTCTTTGTTGATTTCAGGATCATGCACCGTTTTCTGAGATAACAATGACGCCAATCAGCTGGTCGCGGCTCATAAGCGCGATCTGATCTTCCGGCTGGCTGGGGTCGGGGTAGATAGGCAAGCCAAAGAGATATTCGATCTCCGATGGCGCTGCCGGTGTCATCATCTCAGGCAGGTTACGCGCCTTGATTTCTGCGATTGCTGCAGGGCGGGCTTTCCAGCATGTCGCGGTCGGGATAAAGGCGCGTAAGTTTCGTGCGCGCTCATGAAAGGACAGATCATCGACTGTCATGGCTTCATCCGCCTTAGTTTGGGATTGGTTGGCCTCAATTCAGTATTGGGTGTCGCGGCCAAATAGCAATCAAATCCGGTTCTCCGCAGGGTGACAGAATACCCTCGGCCGATCAGCTGGTCGATCGCATTCTGGGCGGTGT
>JBCCUH010000307.1:0-2518 GCA_039197405.1 Pseudomonadota bacterium | reverse complement strand
GCCGGGCGCGCGCAGCGGCCCGTCCAAGGCACGGGTCAAACCCGCAGGTGTCACCCCGGTGATCCCCGCAAGCCAGTTCAGGCTATCCGTCGCCGACAGCATCACGCCCATCTGATACCAGCGCCCCGGCACCGCGTGACAAAAGGTGTGCACAGCCGTCTCGGGCGCAGGCGCATAGCCGTCCCGCGCCGCCAGCAAAACGCCGGAGGTGCCCAACGACACGAAGCCCTGCCCCTCGCGCAGCGCGCCAATGCCGCAGGCCGCAGCGGCATTGTCGCCCGCCCCGCCCGCAACCGTTACCGCATTGCCCAGGCCCCAACGCGCCGCCAGATCGGCGCGCAACAGACCCGCCGCTTCGGCCCCTTCCACCAGACGGGGCATCTGATCGCGTCGCATGCCGCCCGCGCGCAGCAGCGCCTCCGACCAGCCCCGCGCGCCCACATCCAGCCAGGCGCTGCCTGCGCTGTCGGACATATCGGCAACCGCTTCGCCGGTGAGGTGATAATTCAGATATCCTGCAGGCAGCAGCACCTTGGCAACCTGCTCAAAAATCTCCGGTTCATGCTGGCGCACCCAGGCCAGTTTCGGCGCAGTGAAACCCGGAAAGACGATATTGCCCGACAGTGCGCGCACCCCGTCGTGGGCGTCCAGCTCAGCCGCTTGGGCATGTGCACGGGTGTCGTTCCACAAGATGCAGGGCCGCAGCACCACGCCCCTGGCATCCAGCAATGTCGCCCCATGCATATGGCCCGCCACGCCGATCCCGCGCAGCTCTGCGAAAGCTGCATGGTCTTCTCGCAAAGTCGCCATGACCCGATCCAACGCATCAAGCCACTCAGCCGGATCCTGCTCGGACCAGCCGGGATGTGGATGCGCCACGTCGTAATGCGCCTCGGCCGATCCGATCGGCACCCCTGCCTCGGAGACAAACAGCGCGCGCAGGCCGGATGTGCCCAGATCAAGTCCCAAGTAACTCACGCCATGCTCCTTTTCGGCAACTGCACGCAGTGTTTGCGCTATCATTCGCGATCATCGCGAGGTATGGCTGAAACGCAAGTACCACAACACCGCATTTCGGCGCACCCACCAACCCGACGAGACACCCCGATGATCCTATGCTGCGGCGAAGCCCTGATTGACATGCTGCCACGCGAAACCAAAACGGGCGAGGCCGCTTTTGCCCCGCATGCAGGTGGAGCGATCTTCAATACCGCCATCGCCCTGGGCCGCCTTGGCGCCCCTGCCGGGATGCTGACCGGGCTGTCGTCGGATATGTTTGGGGCGCTGCTGAAAGACGGGCTTGCCGCATCGGACGTCGACACCGGCCATCTGATCATCAGCGACCGTCCGACAACGCTGGCCTTCGTGAAACTGGTGGAAGGCCACGCCAGCTACAGCTTTTATGACGAAAACTCCGCTGGCCGTATGTTGCAGGCGCAAGACCTGCCGCAGCTGTCGGGCGATGTCAGCGCGCTTTATTTCGGCGGTATCAGCCTGGCGTGCGAGCCTGCCGCCGATGCTTATGCGGCACTTCAGGCCGCACATGCGGGCCGCCTTCCGGTGATGATCGACCCCAACATCCGCCCCGGCTTTATTGCCGATGAAGCCCGCTACCGGGACCGGCTGGCCGGGATGATCGCGGGCTGCGATATCATGAAAGTCTCCGATGAGGATCTGCACTGGCTTATCCCCGGCGATAGCAGCGCTGCTGACAAGGCGCGCGGCATGCTGGATCGCGGCCCCCAGGTGGTTGTGCTGACCGAAGGCGCGCAAGGCGCGCGCGCGTTCCTGAAAGATGGCCGCGATGTGCAGGCCGCCGCGCAAAAGGTCGATGTGGTCGATACCGTGGGCGCGGGCGATACGTTCAACGCCGGCGTTCTGGCCGATCTGGCGCAGCAGGGCTGCCTCAGCAAAGCCGCCCTTGCATCCATCACCCCCGAGCAAATGAAACGTGCTCTGCAGTTCGGCGCGCGCGTTGCCGCTGTCACCGTCTCGCGCGCCGGGGCCAATCCCCCCTGGGCATCAGAGCTTTGATCATGGCGAAACCGGTCAAGCAAGATGCGCTTTTGCAGATCATCCGGGCGGCTGCGCGCGGGCGCACGCGCCTTCTTGTCGGCATCGCCGGGGGGCCGGGATCGGGCAAATCCACGCTGGCCGGGCATCTTGCGGCGCAGCTTGGCCCCGGCGCTGCCGTGTTGCCCATGGATGGCTTTCATCTGGACAATGCCGAGCTGATCCTGCTGGGCCTGCTCGACCGCAAGGGCGCGCCAGAGACATTCGACGCCGCCGGGTTCGTCGCGCTGATCAAACGGCTGCGCGAAACCCAGGCCGTGCGTTATCCCACTTTTGACCGCACAGCGGACTGCACCCTGCCTGATGCTGGCGAAATCGGCGCGGGTACGCAGATCGTTCTGGTCGAGGGCAATTACCTGCTGTTGACCACCCCGCCCTGGTCGGATCTTGCGGATCTGTTCGACATCACCGTCCATTTGGAGGTGGACCGCGCCATGCTTCTGGC
>JBCCUH010000306.1:0-2542 GCA_039197405.1 Pseudomonadota bacterium | reverse complement strand
CGATGAACGGGCAGGGTGTCTGGGGGCCCAAGCGCACGATTGCCAAGGCATTGGGCATGGACCCTGAGGCGGTGCGTGTCACCAACCCGGATGTGGGCGGCGGCTTTGGCATGAAGGCGATGATGTATCCTGAATACACCATCTGCGCGGCGGCAGCGCGGCATCTGGGCCGTGC
Source organism: Pseudomonadota bacterium (assembly GCA_039197405.1). GTDB lineage: Bacteria > Pseudomonadota > Alphaproteobacteria > Rhodobacterales > Rhodobacteraceae > Planktotalea. The sequence goes on along the minus strand of JBCCUH010000306.1, from coordinate 2,367 downwards.
AGTGCGCTGGATGTCGGATCGCACCGAGGGCATGCTCAGCGACAATGCGGGCCGTGATCTGGTCAGCCGCGTCGAGATGGGGTTTGACGCAGATCACCGGCTGACGGCGTACCGGGTCGATACGGCGATGAACCTTGGCGCGTATAATTCGCAATTTGCCCAGCCTATCCAGACCGAGCTGTTTTCCAAGGTGATGACCGGGGTGTATGATATCCCGCAGGCCTATCTGCATGTGGAGGGCTATTACACCAACACAACGCAGGTTGACGCCTATCGCGGGGCCGGGCGGCCCGAGGCGATTTATGTGATAGAGCGCGCTATGGATTATGCCGCGCGCGCGCTGGGCGTGGATGCTGTGGCGCTGCGGCGCAGGAATTTCATCGCGCCTGATGCCTTTCCCTACACCACGCCAGCGGGCGTGACCTATGACATCGGTGATTTTGACAAAGTGTTAACCACTTTGGAGCGCCGTGCGGAACTTGGCAGTTTTGCCAAGCGGCGCAACGCCAGTGAAAAAGCCGGTAAGCTGCGCGGGTTTGGCCTGTGTTACTATATCGAAAGCATTTTGGGTGATCCTAGCGAGGGCGCAACGGTTGAGTTTGAGGAGAGCGGAGACGTGGCGATCTATGTCGGCACCCAAAGTAACGGGCAGGGCCATGAGACGGTCTATGCCAGTTTCCTGTCCGATCACACGGGCATTCCGATGGATCGGATCCGGGTTGTGCAGGGGGACAGTGACAAGATTGCACGCGGTGGCGGCACTGGCGGGTCGCGCTCGGTCACGGTGCAGAATACCGCCACCCTGGCCACGGTTGAGAAGATGGTCGCCGCATTTCTGCCCTTCCTTGCCGGCAAGTTGGGGGTCGAGGAGGCGGACATGTCCTTTGACGACGAGCAGTTTCGCGCCGCAGGGTCGAATGAAAGCCTGACCATGCTGGAAGCGGCAGAGCTGGCACGCAGCGATGGGCGCGATGATTTGCTGCGCTATCACGCGCAGATCACACTTGAGGCACGATCTTTCCCCAATGGTGGGCATGTTGCAGAGGTCGAGATTGATCCCGAAACCGGCGTAACGCAGGTGGTGCGTTATACGGTCGTTGATGATTTTGGCAATCTTATCAACCCGATGCTTGTTGCAGGTCAGGTCCATGGCGGTGTTGTACAGGGGCTTGGGCAAGCGGTGATGGAGCGGGTGGTCCATGATGAGGACGGCCAATTGCTCACGGCAAGTTTCATGGATTATGCGATGCCGCGCGCCAATGATTGTCCCATGTTCGATTTTTCCACAGAAGCGGTTCCGACCAACACCAACCCGATGGGGATGAAAGGCTGCGGCGAGGCGGGAACCGTGGGCGCATTGGCAGCGATTGCCAATGCGGTGCAGGATGCGCTGGCGCCAAGGGGCGTTGCGCGCGTGGATATGCCTTTTACCCCTCTGAGGGTCTGGACGATGCTGAACGAGGCGGCTGTTGCGGCTGGGTAAGCGCATATCGCTCTGGCTGAGCGGTGCCCTGCGCCGCCGCCGCCAAAGCCCGCGCCGGGAGCACCGCGCGCCGCAGACCCATGTGGTCATTCTTGATGGCACGATGTCATCGCTGGACGACGGACGCGAGACCAACGCGGGGCGCGCCTACAAGCTGTTGTGTGAAGCCAGCCCCGATCTGTCGCTTTATTATGAGGCGGGGGTGCAATGGCGCGGGTTGCGCTCGGCGCCCGATGTGATGATGGGGCGCGGGATCAACCGGCAAATCCGCCGCGCCTATGGGTTCCTGGCGTCGCGCTATGAGCCCGGCGACAAGGTGTTTCTGCTGGGCTATTCGCGCGGGGCTTATGCGGTGCGCTCGCTTGCGGGGGTGATTGATCAGATTGGCCTGCTGACCACCGAACATGCGAATGAACGCAACATCCGCGAGATCTACCGCATGTATGAGGCGGGCAAACTGTCCCAGGATTGCGAGACGTTCATCGCGGCCCATTGCCACGAGGCAGCGCCGATAGAAATGCTGGGGGTCTGGGACACGGTCAAGGCGCTGGGGCTGCGCTTGCCGCTGCTCTGGCGCTGGTCGGAAGTGCAGCATGCGTTTCACAATCACCGGCTGGGGCGCACGATCCGGCACGGATTTCACGCGCTGGCCCATGATGAAACACGCGCCGCCTATGCGCCGGTGCTGTGGGACTGTCCCGAGGATTGGCTGGGCCGGATCGAACAGGTCTGGTTTCCGGGAACCCATGGGGATGTGGGTGGCCAGCTGATCGGATATGAGGCGGCGCGCCCGCTGGCCAATATCCCGCTGGTTTGGATGCTGGAGCGGATGGAAAGCTGCGGGCTGATCCTGCCGCAGGGCTGGCGCAGCCGGTACGAACAGG
>JBCCUH010000305.1:0-2562 GCA_039197405.1 Pseudomonadota bacterium | reverse complement strand
GTAATCGACGGCGGCAACAGGAAAATTGACAGCGTGTGTGCACCCAGGGCAGAGTTGCGAATTTGCTGCGCACCCTGCCAGTCGATGTCAAAAAGCACATCCTGGCCTGCGTTGATCGCCTCTTCCACCGGCCCTTTCGGTGAGCCGTAGAAATTGCCGAATACATGGGCATGCTCCAGCATCTCGCCCTCTGCCACCTTGGCCTTGAAATCGCCTTCGGTAATAAAGTGGTAGTGCTGCCCGTCAACTTCGCCCTCGCGCGGTGCGCGGGTTGTGGCCGAAACAGAAAATCGGATCGAGGGATCCCAGGCGCTCAGCCGGCCTGCCAGCGTGGATTTGCCCGCACCCGAAGGAGAAGACAGGATGATCAAAAGACCGCGACGTGTGTGGGTCATCAAGGGCTACTCCACATTCTGAACTTGTTCGCGCATCTGGTCGATCAGGACTTTCAAAGCCAACCCCGCTTCTGTCAACGCTGCATCCTGCGCTTTGGAACACAGGGTGTTCGCTTCGCGATTGAACTCCTGCATCAGGAAATCGAGTTTTCGGCCAATGGGCGCGCCTGCCTCCAGCAAGGTTTCAGCGGCGGCAATATGGGCAAGCAACCTGTCGATTTCCTCGGTGACGTCGGTTTTCACCGTGAGAATGGCGATCTCCTGCGCCAGACGTGTATCGTCAATGTCGCCGCGCATGTCCATGACACGGTCTAGGGCCGTGGCGAACTGCGCGCGCATCGCCTCGGCGCGCGGGCCAAGCAGCGTTTTGGCTTTCTCGGTCAGCGCAGCAATCTCGGCAAGCTGCCCCGACAGCACCCCGAGCAGAGCCGCGCCTTCATCCGCGCGCATCTGTGCAAAGCTGGCGCAGAGGGGCGCAATATTGGCGCGCAGAGCTTTGAGCAGCGCGTCAGAAGGACCCTGCGCCGTGGGCGCATCCATCACACCGCGTGCGTTCAGAACATCCGCAGCACTGGCCGGGGTCAGCGTCACACCGCGTGCGCCTGCGCGGTTTTCAATCTCGCCAATCGCGTTCAACACTCGGTCGAGCGCATCGCTGTTCAGCTCTGCCGCGGCTTCAGACACATCCCGCTGAATGCGCAACCCAAGCGAGATATTGCCCCGCGCCGCCACCGCCGAAAGGGCCTTGCGCAGCTCCGGCTCCAGCACCGCAAGCCAGTCCGGCATGCGCAGCCGCAGATCCAGCCCTTTGCCATTGACCGACCGCAGCTCCCAATGCCAGCTATAGCCCGCATCCGATCCGCTCAGCGCGGCAAAGCCTGTCATTGATGTCAGCATGTCCACAATCCATTCTGGCACTCGTGATGCCCTCAGCTACGCCATTTGTCCCATGAGGTGCAAGCAGCGCCCGGCGGCAAGCGCGCGCATTAACCGTCATCTCAGGTTTAGAGCGAATTTGCCTTCAACTTTCGATATTAAGGTTTCGATAACTCAGGTTGGCTAATTCTTAACCAATCAATTCCAAATGAGATCAAGTCCGGCGCTCGCAACATGTTTCGCGGCAGGACGGCTTCAAGTTTGATCTCCCGTTCGGCAAGGACCAAAATGATGAGATTGATCTATGGCATCGGTTCCAAAATCGCACCGCCTGAACAGCACCGCATTGACTGTACTGCAGCAGACTTCCCGGGGTGCCGGGATCTGACCGCCTATTGGCAGGCGCTGCGCGGGTCTCAGATCGCCCCTGCCCGATCCGCATTCGATCCGCGCGGTGTAGAACGCACGCTGAACATGACGTTCATTGCAGAACGTGTCGCTGCCAGCGTCCTGCGCATACGCGTTGCGGGATCGCATCTGGATGCTTTGCTTGGCATGGATGTACGCGGCATGCCTGTGACCGCGTTTTTCGAGGCCCCTGCCCGTGATCAATTTGCGCGGCTTTGCAAACCTGTGTTTGATGAGCCTGCCAGCGCCTGCCTTGATCTGGTATCGCCCGGCGGGCTTGCGCGTCCCGAGTTGCGGGCGCGGATGCTGCTGCTGCCCATGATCGATGGGTTTGGCGAGATGACCCGGTTGGTCGGCTGTCTTGAAACCATCGGCCGGGAAGGCCGATTGCCGCGCAGGTTCGCAATTCAGCGCAGCCAAGTCACGCAGCTGTCCGGTACATGGCCGCGCGCAGACGCCGCCGCTTTCGCCAAGCCCCGGTATGATCAGCCAGCCACGCCAGCGATGACGTTTGGCGACACGGCACAACCGGCGTTTCGCAGCGCTCGGGTGCAACGTAACGCAACGCGGCAGGTCCGCCAGCTTCGCCTCGTTGTTGACAACGCGGTTTGACAGGCGCGCAAAACGAAAAAGCCCCGCGACCTTCAGATCGGCGGGGCTTTTGGCTGTTTGTGTGGCGATCAGCTCGCGGCTGCGGCTGCCTCTTGCATGCGTCGGGCCGACAGTTCTTCGGCAACCAGAAACGCCAGTTCCAGTGATTGGCTCGCGTTCAGGCGCGGATCGCAGGCTGTGTGGTAGCGCGCTGACAGATCCTCGTCGCTAACCGCGCGAACACCGCCGGTGCACTCCGTCACATCCTGACCCGTCATCTCGAAATGCACGC
>JBCCUH010000304.1:0-2571 GCA_039197405.1 Pseudomonadota bacterium | reverse complement strand
GAGACGAGGGCATTCGCCATGACGTGATCGACGCCTGCATAGCGATGGATGGCAATGACGATCTCGCGCTGGTGGTCAAGCGCGCGCGGGCACTCGCAGAGTTCCTGAAAACGGACGATGGCGAGAACCTGCTCCAAGGGTTCAAACGCGCCAACAATATTCTTTCGAAAGAAGAGGAAAAGGACGGCGTTGAGTACTCCTACGGTGCAGATGTTAAATTTGCGGAAACCGACGAGGAAAAAGCGCTCTTCGCCACTTTGGACACGCAGGCACCGGGGATCACGAAGGCTTTGACCGCCGAAGATTTCGCAGGCGCAATGTCCGGCATGGCCGCCTTGCGCGCGCCGATTGATGCGTTTTTCGAGGCGGTGCAGGTAAATGCGGACAACGCGACCGTGCGCCGCAACCGGCTGAACCTGCTGAGCGACATTCGCAAGCTAATTGGCTCCGTCGCTGATCTGACGCGCATCGAAGGGTAAATTGCAGTCGCCTTTCGTGCCGCAGCACGAAAGGTTACCTGCGCTTGCCAGACGTAAATTGCGCGCTATGCTGCAGCAGCTTTGAAAGGTGCTGCAGTGCAGAATAATCCGCATACCACGTTGATTACGCCCACCGCGCCCGTGGCCGTAAACACCCATGGCGGGCGCACCAAATGCTTGCAGCGACTGGTGCGGCTTGATTTGCCGGTGCCGCGCACCGTGGGGCTGTCGTTTCAGGCGGTCCACAAGATCGCGCAGGGTGAGATGCCCGATATGGATTTGCTGCTCTCGCCCTTTGATGCAGGCGAGCTGATCTGCGTGCGTCCCTCGTCCGAGGACCCCGATTGGGGCGGTCCGGGTGCCATTTTGAATATCGGTATGAATGACGCGCGGCTGGCGGACCTGTCCGCGCGGTTGGGAGAAGACGCAGCATCCGCCCTTTATACACGGTTTGTTCATTCCTACGCGCTATATGTCGCGCGTCTGGATCCGGATGTCTTTGACGAAATTGGTCTGGAAGGGCCGGGGGCTTTGGCGGAGTCCTTGAAGGCCTATGAAGAAGAAACAGATGAGGCGTTTCCGCAGGACCCTGCGGTTCAACTCAGCGAAGTTCTGCGTTCGATGGCGCGCGCGTGGGAAGGTACTTCCGCGCGGTTGCTGCGGCAGGCAAAGGGCGCGCCTGCGGATGCGGGGCTTGGCCTTGTGGTGCAATCCATGGCGCTGGGTCTGGGGCAGGGCGAATGCGGCTCTGGAGTTGTGCAACTGGTCAACAGCCAGTCCGGCGCGCCGCAACTGACCGGGCGCTATCTGAGCCAAAGCCAGGGCCGTGATGCCCTGACGCGGGGTGAAGCGCTGTTTCTGGAGCGTGACCCGCGCGGACCGTCGCTGGAAGAGCTGGCGCCAGAAGCCTTCGCGCAGCTGATTGCCCATGCGCAGTTGATGCGGCGCAAGCTGCGTGAAGAAATGCAAGTCGAGTTCGTGATCGAGGATGGCGAGGTGCATTTGCTGGATGGGGTGCGTGTTCAGCGGTCAAGCCAGGCTGCGGTCCGGATAGCGGTCAGGCTGGCCGAAGACGAGATTATCTCGCGCGAGGAAGCTTTGATGCGCGTGCCGCCAACTGCGCTGAACGAGCTGTTGCACCGGCAGGTTGACCGGCAGGCCCCGCGCGACATTCTGGGATCAGGCATTGCCGCGTCGCCCGGTGCTGCGTCGGGCAAGATCGTGTTTAGCGCGGCTGCCGCTCAGGCCAGCGCTGCGCGCGGCGAGGCCTGCATTCTGGTGCGCCGCGAGACGTCACCGGAGGATATTCGCGGCATGCATGCCGCCAGCGGTGTTCTGACAGAGCGCGGCGGCATGACCAGCCATGCGGCTGTGATCGGGCGCGGCATCGGATTGCCCTGCGTTGTGGGCGCATCCGATATGAGGTTTCAGATCCGGCGCAAGAAACTGACATCGGAGGATGGCCGCGAGTTGGTGGAAGGTGATGTGGTCACGCTGGACGGAACCCTTGGCCATGTCCTCATGGGCGAAGCGCCGATGCTGGAGGCGTCGCTGGATGACACGTTTCAGACCCTGCTCAGTTGGGCGGACGCTGTGCGCGACATTGACATTCGCGCCAATGCGGACACACCGGGCGATGCGCTGACAGCCAAGCTTTTCAAGGCGCAAGGCATCGGGCTGTGCCGAACCGAGCATATGTTCTTCGAGCCGGAGCGTCTGACGGTGATGCGTGAGATGATCTTCGCGGACGACAGCGATGACCGGCGCGAGGCGCTGGAACGTCTTTTGCCAATGCAGCGCGCGGATTTCGCAGAGCTCTTTCGCACGATGGAGGGGTTGCCGGTTTGCGTGCGCCTTTTTGATCCGCCATTGCACGAGTTCCTGCCCTCCGATCACGCCGGACACAGGGCATTGGCCGAGGCACTGGATCTTCCGGTGTCAGTGGTGACGCGGCGTGTGGAAGCGCTGAGCGAGTATAACCCGATGCTGGGGATGCGCGGCGTGCGGCTGGGTATCACAGTGCCGGAAATCTACGATATGCAGGCACGCGCGCTCTTTGAGGCGGCCATTATCGTCAGTGAGGACGCCGGTG
>JBCCUH010000303.1:0-2574 GCA_039197405.1 Pseudomonadota bacterium | reverse complement strand
TCAAAACGCCGCGCGGGCTGAACATGATGTTGTAGTTCAGATCTTGGCTAAGCGTTTCATAAAGGCTGCGCGCTTTTTCGTAAATCGCAGCAGACGGGTCCTGCAAATAGTTCGAACGGATGATCGTCGTGTTGCGGCCCGTGTTGCCACCGCCCAGCCAGCCTTTTTCGATGATCGCCACATTGGTGATGCCGAAATTCTTGCCCAGATAATAGGCGGTCGCCAGACCGTGCCCGCCTGCCCCGACAATTACCACGTCGTAACGACGCTTGGGCTCTGGGCTGCGCCAGGCGCGCTCCCAACCAGTGTGATAGCGTGCAGCTTCACGGGCAATGGCAAAGGCGGAATATCGCTTCATGGCGGACCCTCGGGGTTAGGCTTGGCAGGCAAGCAGATGTGAGTCTGCTGCGTGCCTTGGTAATGCGGCGGACAGGCGAATTGAAGGATACTCAGCGCGGCAATTTCTCTGCCAATCGCGACATTGCCATACCGCATCCCTTTTTGCCGCACCTTGCGGTGCAGGACCCTGTGACAAGCTGCGCGGCACTGCCCTCTTTTTTTCCGGCGCCCGGACCGCTATCTGGAAGCGTACAAAATGTGGAGACGCAATGCTGTTCTGGATTATCTGCGGCGCTTTGGCGCTGGTTGTCTTCGGCCTTCTGGCGCAGGCCATGTGGCGCACGGGACGCCAGGCGCAATCGGCAGCCGTCTTCGACATCGAGGTCTATAAGGATCAGCTTGCCGAGGTGGAGCGTGATCTGGCGCGCGGCGTGCTGGCCCCCGATGATGCCGAGCGGGCGATGACCGAGATTTCGCGCAAGATCCTTGCCGCTGACAAGGCGGCGCAGGCAGGCACAGGTGGGGACGCCTTGGCCGCGCCCATGGTGCGCATTTCCGTCGTTGCGGCGGTCGCGGCACTGTTGGTCGGCGGATCGCTCTATCTTTACTGGGATCTGGGCGCGCCAGGATACGGGGATCTGCCGCGTCAATTGAGGATCGAAAACGCGCAGATCGCGCGCGCCGAACGGCCGCGCCAGCAGGACGCGGAAGCCAGCCTGCCGGCAACACCGGACCGCACGGACGTTGACGATAGCTACCGTGATCTGGTTGTGCGCCTGCGCGCCGCGGTTGCCGAGCGCCCCGGTGATCTGAAAGGGGTTGAACTGCTGGCCCGCCACGAAATGGGGCTGGGCAATTTCAAGGCGGCCTATGAGGCGCAGGCCCAGGTGATCGAGATCAAGGGCGACGCGGCCACGGCCCTGGATCATGCGGCCTATGTCGACATGCTGGTCATCGCGGCAGGCGGCTATGTATCGCCCGAGGCGGAAGCAGCCATTGCGGCGACGCTGTCAAAGGACCCCGACAACGGGATCGCCCGCTATTACGCCGGGTTGCTGGCGTTCCAGATCGGGCGCCCCGATCAGGCGTTCCAAACCTGGTCGATGCTGTTGGAACGCAGCCCGCCGGACGCCCCATGGGTCGCCCCTGTGCGTGCGCAGATCGAAGACGTCGCATTTCGCGCAGGCGTCAAATACACGCTGCCTGAACGCGCGCAGCGCGGTCCAACGCAGGAAGATGTGCAGGCCGCCTCCGAGTTGAACGATGCGGACAGGGCCGAGATGATCCGGGGCATGGTAACGAACCTGTCTGAGCGCCTCGGATCAGAAGGCGGACCAGTGGAAGACTGGGCCCGGCTGATTTCCTCGCTGGTGGTTCTGGGCGAAGGCGATCGTGCGCTGCTGATTTACGCCGACGCCAAACGGGTCTTCGCCGCTGATCCCGGCGCGATGCAGTTGCTGCAGCAGACCGCACGGCGGGTGGGCATCCCGGAATGATCATCGAAACAGTCGAAGATTTTGCAACCGAGGTGACAACCGGCGCGCTGGTCGGACTTGATTTGGGCACGAAGACCATCGGTGTCGCGGTCAGCGACGGTCTGCAATCGGTCGCCACACCGCTGGAAACGGTCAAGCGTAAAAAATTCGGCACCGATGCGGCACGGCTTCTGGAAATTTGCGCAGAACGCTCTGTTGCCGGGATCGTGCTGGGCCTGCCGCGCAACATGGACGGCAGCGAAGGCCCCCGCTGTCAGTCGACCCGCAGTTTTGCCCGCAATCTGGCCGGATTGACCGATGTACCAATCACCTTCTGGGACGAGCGATTGTCGACCGTAGCTGCGGAACGGGCCTTGCTTGAGGCGGATACGACACGAAAACGTCGCGCAGAGGTCATAGATCATGTCGCCGCCTCTTATATCCTGCAAGGGGCGCTGGACCGATTGCGTCATTTGAAACGTGCGAGTTGAGGCTGCTGATGAAAGACTACGAGATCTGGAAACGCGATGAGGTGGACAGCCCCTGCATCAAGATCTGCGTCGTGCATCCTGAAACGCGGCTCTGCACCGGCTGCAAACGCACCATTGACGAGATAACTGCCTGGTCACGCATGACGCCAGAGGCGCGGCGCACAGTGATGGACGCGCTACCTGCTCGCAACGCGGGCCCTGCGGGGCGGCGCGGCGGACGCGCCGCGCGGTTGAAAAGATAGCTACTGTTTCATTGAGTGCTGCGCACG
>JBCCUH010000302.1:0-2576 GCA_039197405.1 Pseudomonadota bacterium | reverse complement strand
TCTTGCTGCGCAGGCCGCGCAGCACTGCCACCGGGCGCTGTGAACGGTTGCATCACACGGTGCATACCCGCCAGCAACGCCGCGCGATTGCACCGCCCCCGGGGCCTGCGTCCCCGCGTTTGCCGGGGCGGGGCCCGGCAGGGTTCTGGGCGCGGCTTTTCAGTGGCCGAAGCGCATCATGAGACCGGTTGAGACCGAAGCGCACTATCCCGGTGAAACGGCCACGGCGTGGCAGATATTCGATCTGGCAAATGCCTATGAGCAATCGGCAATCACGCTGCTGAAACAGCGCGAAATAGGCATAGACACCGAAAGCCCCGCCCGGTTCTGCGCGATCCACGCGATTGAGCTTTTTCTGAATGCCTATTTGCGATCAGAAGGCGTCGCGCCCCAGGTTATCCGCAAACGCATGCATGATCTGAGCGCGGATGACTTTTGCGATGCGCTGAAGCTGAGGCGCGGGACGGTGGCGCATTTGACGGCGTTGACGCAGGGGCGCGAATATCTTCGCGCGCGATATGCGCCCGATCAGGCGCAGAATCTGTCGCAGATCACACGCCTGCTGGCCACGTTGGGCGAGGTACAGCAGAAGACCTATGATCACCTGTGGGCGCGTGTGGGCAAGGCTGCCGACTAGGGCGTCATGACGATGCAGGTGGTCGAGCCTGTGGCATAAAGCTTGCCATCCTCCACCCCGCGAATTTCGCCACTGGCCACACCGGTGGACCGCCCCACATGATGCGCGTTACCGTGGCAATCCACCTGCATTTCCAAGGGGATAGGGCGCAGGATGTTGATCTTGTATTCCAGCGTTGTGTAAACGCGCCCCTTGGGCAGTCTGGTCATCACCGCGCAGGCCATGGCGCTGTCCAGAAGCGTGCCGTACCAGCCGCCATGCACCGTGCCAAGCGGGTTGCAATGATCAAAAAGCGGCGCGCCCCGGAAGGTGATCTCGCCATCGCTTGTGGCATGCAGCCGGTAATTCAGCGTACGCCCGATCGGCGGGGCGGGGTGGCGCCCTTCCAAAATGCCGGTCATGAATTCCAGCCCGGTCATATCGAGGGTCTGGGCGAGGGTGAGCAAATCGGCGCCGGACTCTGCGTAATAGATCATGAAAAAAGCCTCCCGTTGACTGGAGGCTTTAGCAGCGCGGCTCAGGGAGATCAGCCGTTACGCCACGTACCGAAGGTCCAGTTTTGGTGTCACACCCAGGGCGTAGCAGACATCGCGCGTCAGTTCGGGCCGGTTCAGCGTGTAGAAATGCAGCGCATCCACGCCTTCGTCCAGAAGATTAGAGCAAAGCTCTGTGCAGATCGCGGTGGCCAGCAGGTCTTCGCGTCCGTCGCGTTCGGCCTTTTCAAAAGCGTCCGCCAGCCAGTCAGGGATTGCCGTGCCGCAGCTTTGCGCAAAGCGGCGCGCGCCGGACCAGTTTTCAATCGGCAGGATGCCCGGAATGATGGGCGCGTCGATGCCCGCCGCAGCGCAGTCATCGCGAAAGCGCAGGAAGGTCTCTGCCTCGAAGAAAAACTGGGTGATGGCTTCTGAGGCGCCCGCGTCCAGTTTGGCCTTCAGCCAGGTGATGTCGGCCTTGCGATTGGCGGCCTCGGGATGGGTGTCAGGATAGGCGCCGACCTTGATGTTGAACTGCCCTGCGCCGCAAAGCGCTTCGATCAGCTCGACCGAATTGGCAAAGCCATCGGGGTGGGGGGTAAAGCGGCCTGCGTCCTTGGGAGGATCGCCGCGCAGGGCGACAAGTTCGCGCACGCCCGCGTCGGCAAACCCTTGGGCGATGGTCAGCGTTTCGGCGCGGGTGGCATTCACGCAAGTCAGATGCGCGGCGACATTGAGACCGCTGGATTTATGCAAGGTCGCGACCGCATCGCGGGTCAGATCGCGCGTTGCCCCGCCTGCGCCATAGGTGACAGAGACAAATCGCGGATCGATCGGCGCCAGAGACTGCACCGTGTCCCACAGCCGAAAGGAGGCTTCGAGGGTCTTGGGGGGAAAGAACTCGAAGGAAACTTGAGGTGCGTTCATGATATCTCTGCCTATTATGAGTTGCGCCAAAGATGCACGCATGCAAACTTGAAGCAACTTCATAAAACTAAACATCAACATGAGGTTTGTTTGGATGCACATCGAGTTCCGGCACCTGCGGACGATCAAGGCCATTCACGACTCGGGTGGCCTGGCAAAGGCGGCTGATAAACTGCACATCACGCAAAGCGCGCTGAGCCATCAGATTAAGGGGCTGGAGGATCAGGCGGGGGTTGAGCTTTTCGTGCGCCGCTCCAAGCCGATGCGCCTGTCTGCGGCGGGGATGCGGCTTTTGCGCGTGGCCGAAAAAGTGCTGCCGGAGATAGAAGCTCTGGAAGCGGAGTTTGACGGCTTAAGGCAGGGGAGTGCAGGGCGTCTGCACATCGCTATCGAGTGCCACGCCTGTTTCGAGTGGCTGTTCCCCGTGCTGGAACGGTTCCGGCAAAGCTGGGGCGATGTCGATGTCGACATCCGGCCTGGCTTGGCCTTTGATGCGCTTCCCGCCCTTCAGAAGGAAGAGGTGGATCTGGTGGTGTCAT
>JBCCUH010000301.1:0-2605 GCA_039197405.1 Pseudomonadota bacterium | reverse complement strand
CACGGATAAGCAGTCGCTGTTGGCAACCCTGATGGAGGACCACTTGACGATGCGGCAGGAGGCGCTTGACGCGGCACTCAGCCAGGCGGGGGACAGCCCGCTTGATCAACTGGAGGCGTTCACGCGGTCGCGTGTGCGCTTTGACGCCACCCATCCCCTTGCGGCCCGCATGCTGGAGGCCGAGCTGCGCAGCCTGGAGGGCGATGCGCATGCACGCTGCGCCTCCCAGGTCGCCGCCTATGAGCGCACGCTGGGCAGGGTGCTTGCCGCTGGCGCCGATGCGCAGGATTTCGCGGTCCCGGCCCCTGCCCTTGCGGCGGCGGCGGTGTTGGGTCTCTTGTCTGGGGCGGGCGCCTATGGGCGCGGTCCGGATGCGATGCCAGTCGACCGGGTGCAGCGCATCTCTTGGAACATGGTGCGCCGCGCGGTTGGCGCACGGGGCTACCAATGAGTAAGGCCAGACCTGTGTCCAAGGGCGCAGCCAGCCTTGTTCGTCCACCGTCATAGCGATCTCGACACCCTCGGGCAGACGTTCCGCGGTACGGTCGAACCAGGTGTATTCGTTCGAGATGGTCATGCCGATCATGCCCGCGCCCGCAGCCACCGGCATCACCCATTTCGGCAGGCGCCGCCCGGTGAGCATGTTGAGCAGCATGGCAAGACCGGCACAGGCGATCCCGGCGAAGATAGTGGCAATGAGTTCGACAAACATAAGCCTATCCTAACGCGCCTTTGCCCGATCCCACAGCGGATTGCATGGTCTTCACAACCACAAAAGCGTCGCGCAGGTGGCTACGGGCGAAATCCGAAAGCGTCGCGGGATCAAGATAGTTGTTGGGTTTCTCGCCTGCCTTGATCTGGGTCACCTGATGCTCCAGCCGCAGGGTGGCGATAAGATCATAGGCGTGCAGCAGGTCCGCGCCACCGGAGGTCGAGAGCACCGCGGCCTTCTGCGCCGCCTCAAGTCGAGCACGCGTGTTCACCGGCTTGAGCTGGACCTGCAGCGTGTAGACCCGGCCCAGATCCACCACGGGCACGACCCCATTGTGCTTGAGATCCAGCTGATTGCGGTGCTCGCCCGAGCGGATCGTCGCAAGCCCGCGCAGCAGGCCGAGCGGTGGCTGGTGCTTCAGCGAATTTGCGATCATGTGCGCGGTGAAGATCGAGTTCTTCGATGCCTCCGCCAGCGTGGTCTCTTGAAGATCGCTGAATAGACTGTGGTCGCCGCCAATTGGGCGCAGGTCGAACATCACCGAGGCAAGCATCTGCGCCTCAGGGTTCGGTGTGGCGATCCAACTGCGGAAATACTCGCGCCAGACCTTCAGCGGCTGACTCCAGCGCGGATTGGTCGCCATCATGTCGCCGGGGCAGTAGAAATAGCCGCAGGTGTCGAGCCCGTCGCTGACATATTTCGCCAGCGCCGCGAAATAGGGCATCTGCGCGTCGGTCACATCATCAGAGAGGATCAGGCAATTGTCCTGATCCGACACACCCGTCTGCTCCTGCCGCCCCTGGCTGCCGCAGGCAAGCCAAAGGTAGGGGACAGGCGGTGGGCCAAGCTCGGCTTCGGCCAAGGCAAGCAAACGCCGGGTGGCAGTGTCGGAGATGTCGGTGATCAACCGCGTGATAACCTCATGCCGGTTGCCCGCCTCCACCAGCTGCACCAGCAGATCCGGGATTTGGGCCGTGACGCGGGCCATCTCAGTGGCGTCTGCGGCCTTGGCCACGCGGCCCACCAGATCAGCGGACGACATCGCCTGCGCGCGGGTGAGATCCGTCTGGGTCACAATCCCCACAAGCTCCGCGCCGTCGACAATCGGCACATGGCCGATGCCCCGCTCGACCATCAGGTGCAGCACGTCTGTGACCAATGCGGTTGGTGCCAGGCTCAGCGGATCATCCGTCATGATTGTGGCGATGGGGGCCATCGGGTCCCCCTCCTCCGCCACCACGCGGCCATTGATATCGCGCAGGGTCACGATGCCCTGCAGGCCCGCTGCATCGCTGACACAGATCGATGAGATGTGTTTTTCGTGCATCCGCCCAGCCGCCGCGCGGATCGATGTCTCGGACGTGCAGGTGATCGGGTCTCGCGTCATCAGCTGACCGACGGGCAGGGTTGTCAGGTCTTTCTGATCAGAGCGCGGCGGGCGGCGGCGGTCAAAGAATTTGGCAACGGTTGCATGCGCGTCGATCAGCGCAGAGAAAGTCTCTGACGACATGACGATCAGCGTCGTATCTTTGGTCGTTGTCGCCGTGCGGCTCGCGTCTTCACCACGCAGCAAGGCCCGCTCGCCAAAGGAGTTGCGTGGCCCGAGGATGGAAATCTGAACATCCGCCTCGTCGGTCACATCGACCTCACCAGCGGCAATAATGTAGAGGCTTGTCGCAGTATCTCCGACCGCAAACACCGTCTCTCCGGGCGCGAACATCTGAGCCTCGCAAACCTGCGCCAGCGTGTCGAGATCGGCATCCGACAGGCTGTCATAGGGGTGCACAGAGGCGAGGAATTGCCTGAGCTCGACGGTAAGGGGCATGTGTCAGCCTCTTGAAGCGGGATGTCCTGCCCGAGGGAGGGTCGGACAGGACGATGGCCTGATGATTT
>JBCCUH010000300.1:0-2606 GCA_039197405.1 Pseudomonadota bacterium | reverse complement strand
CGGACGGCGAGGTCCGCGTGACCGGAACCGCCTGGTTGGATCGCGAGTGGTCTTCGCAGCCCCTGTCGGAGTCGCAATCGGGCTGGGACTGGTTTTCGCTGAGTTTCGACAGCGGCGCGCGGCTGATGGGGTTTCAGTTGCGCGGTGAGGGCGCCGAAAGCTTCAGCGCGGCCACCTGGATCGCGCCGGATGGGACAACGCAGGCCTACAACGATGGCATCTTCAGCGCAGAGCCGCTGGAGCACAGCGAGGTTGCCGGACGCCGCATCCCCACGCGCTGGCGTTTGCGGCATAGCGAACGGGGTGTTGATGTCGAGATCGCGGCGCTGAACCCGCAAAGCTGGATGGCCACCTCCGTGCCTTACTGGGAGGGTCCGATCAGCATCACCGGCAGCCATGCGGGGCGCGGGTATCTGGAGATGACCGGCTACTGACGCCAACGGCGCGCGCGCATCGGGCCTGAGGATTTTGAGTTTATTGGCAAGATGAAGCGGGAAGCTGGCGCGATTGACGGATATGTCAGTGGTGTTTGGTGCGGCTTGCAGGTAGCACCGGATCTATGAAGGCTGATATCCCATTTTCGCGTGATCTGGTGCTTGTCGGTGGCGGGCATACGCATGCGCTGGTTTTGAAGATGTGGGCGATGAACCCGCTCCCGGGGGCGCGGTTGACCTTGATCAACCCCGGCCCGCTGGCGCCTTACAGTGGGATGCTGCCGGGGTTCATTGCCGGGCATTATGACCGGGACGATCTGTATATTGATCTGATGCGGCTGGCGCGGGCTGCCGGGGCGCGTCTGGTGTTGGGCAAGGCCCATGCCATCGACCGGCAGAGGCAGCTTGTGCATGTTCGCGGCCGCCCTCCGATCGGCTATGATCTGTGTTCCATCGACATAGGCATCACGTCGAGCATGCCGGATCTGTCAGGATTTGCAGAGCATGGTGTGCCGGCCAAGCCGCTTGACGGGTTTGCCGCAAGGTGGGAGCAGTTTTGTAGCGCCCCGGGGCAAGGCGATGTTGCTGTGCTGGGGGCCGGTGTCGCGGGGGCCGAGATCGCCATGGCAGCTGCGCATCGCATGGGCAAGCTGGGGCGCGAGGCGCGGGTGCATCTGATTGATCGCTCGGGCGCGCTGAGCCGGTTGTCCCGCAGGAGCCGGGATCGTGTCATCGCGGCATTGCGCGGGCTTGGCGTCGTCTTGCGTGAACACGCGCCGGTACAGCAGGTGACGGAAACTTCCGTGGTACTGGCCAGCGGCGAGGTGATCGATGCACAGATCACGCTGGGCGCGGCAGGCACCCGCGCCCATGGCTGGCTGGGGGACCTGGGGCTGCCAATCACGAATGGCTTTCTGGATGTCACCCCGAGTTTGCAGTCGCCGGAAGATCCCGCCATTTTTGCTGCAGGTGATTGCGCGCATTTGCACCATGCTCCTCGCCCCAAGGCCGGGGTTTTTGCGGTGCGTGAAGCGCCGGTGCTGGCGCATAACCTGCGTGCGGCCCTCATGGGCGCTCCGTTGCGCAGCTACCACCCGCAGAAAGATTATCTCAAACTGATCTCGCTTGGCGGCAAAGCGGCCCTGGCGGAAAAGAGCGGCGTTGCCTTTTCAGGCGCTTTGATGTGGCGCTGGAAGGATCAGATTGACCGCAAGTTCATGCGCCAGTTCGGCGATCTTGAACCGATGCAGGCTGCGCCGCCCGAAGAGCGGGCAGCGGGTGCAAGCCAGGAAGCGGACATGCTGTGCGCCGGTTGCGGCTCCAAAGTGGGGCGCGGCGTTTTGAGCGGGGTTCTGGAAGATGCGCCCGGCGCGCGCGCAGATATCGTGCCTTTACCGGGCGACGATGCGGCCCTGATCAGGCTGGGCGAGGCCCGGCAGGTGATCAGCACAGATCATTTGCGCGCGTTCACCGATGATCCGGTGGTGATGACGCGGATCGCGGCAGTGCATGCTTTGGGCGACATCTGGTCCATGGGGGCAGAGCCGCAGGCCGCGCTGATCAGTCTTATTTTGCCGCGCATGGAGGCGGATTTACAGGAACGCAGCCTGGCGGAAGTGATGGCGGCGGCGCGGCAGGTCATGGGCGATGCAGGCGCAGACATTATCGGCGGACATACCACGATGGGGGCGGAATTCACCCTGGGGTTCACCGTGACGGGGCTGGTTGGCGATGCGCCCATCACCCTTGGCGGTGCACAGCCGGGTGACAGGTTGATCCTGACCAAACCCATCGGAACCGGCGTTCTGCTGGCAGCGGAGATGCAGATGCGGGCATCCGGCGCGCATGTGGCGGCGGCGCTTGCGACAATGCAGCGGCCTTTGGCGAAAGACGCAGGCATTCTGGCCGATGCGCATGCGATGACCGATGTGACCGGCTTTGGTCTGGCCGGGCATCTGGCAAATATCTGCAGGGCGTCAGGCGTCAGCGCGCGTTTGAATGTGGATGCGGTGCCGCTTCTGGCGGGTGCATTGGAGCTGAGCGCGGCAGGTGTGCAGTCAAGCCTTTATGCCGACAACCTGTCGGACGCGCTGACGATGATGCAGGCGCCGACGACGGAGCGCGGCAGGCTGATGCTGGATCCGCAGACCGCAGGCGGGTTGCTGGCGGCGG
>JBCCUH010000299.1:0-2621 GCA_039197405.1 Pseudomonadota bacterium | reverse complement strand
CTGCAATCGGGTGAGAAATTCGAAGTGCCTTTTGACACGCTGGTGATCTTCTCCACCAACTTCCACCCGAATGAGATTTTCGATCAGGCCGCCCTGCGCCGGATTTTCTACAAGATCAAGATCGACGGGCCGAACCAGCAGAACTTCCTGAAAATCTTTGCGATGATCGCCAAGAAGAAAGGCATGCCCCTGTCAGAGCCTGCGCTCATTCACCTGCTGCAGAAGAAATACCCGACGATCGACAATATCTACGCGAATTATCAGCCGGTGTTCCTGATCGATCAGATGATCTCGATCTGCGAGTTTGAGGGCATCCCCTATCAGATGACGCCCGAGCTGGTGGATCGCGCCTGGGCGAACCTCTTTGTTAAGGACGAGGTGATCGTAAAATAACGCCTGACATAAGGCGACACTTGCGTTCATCGCCGGGGGCGTTACATCTGGCATATGGCAGATGTTCACCCTTTGATCCAAGACTGGTTTTCCGGCCAAGGCTGGACAATCCACCCGCATCAAAGGGACATGATCGCGCGCGCAGCGCAACCTGCCAGCCTGCTCATTGCGCCCACCGGCGGTGGCAAGACGATGGCCGGGTTTCTGCCGACCCTATCCGAGCTGGCCGCAGGCACACATGACGGGCTGCACACGCTTTATGTCTCGCCGCTCAAGGCGCTGGCGGCGGATATCAAACGCAACCTGCGCCGACCTGCGCAGGAAATGGACCTGCCGATCCGCATCGAGGACCGCACCGGCGACACTTCCGCCACGCGCAAGAAACGCCAGCGCGCCGATCCGCCCCACATCCTGCTGACCACTCCTGAAAGCCTGGCCTTGCTGCTCTCTTATGAGGATGCGCCGCGCATGTTTCAGGGTCTGCGGCGCATCGTCATCGATGAAATCCACGCCCTTGCCGAAAGCAAACGCGGCGATCAGCTGATGCTGGCGCTCAGCGCATTGCAAGGCCTGTGCCCCGATTTGCGCCGGGTCGGCCTGTCGGCCACGGTGGAAGATCCCGCCGCCATCGCCCATTATCTGGCCCGGCACCCGGATCCTTGCGACATTCTTTTTGCCGATCCCGGCCCGGACCCTGATATCTCGATGCTGCGCACCGATGTCTATCCACCGTGGTCCGGTGGCAACGCCGCCTATTCCATCCCGGCGGTCATGAAGCAGATCAAAGCCCATAAGACGACGCTCATTTTCCACAATACCCGCGCGCAGGCAGAGATTTTCTTTCACAACCTGTGGCTGGCCAATGACGATGCCCTGCCCATCGGCATCCACCACGGCAGCCTCGACCGGGTGCAACGCGAACGCGTGGAAGCGGCGATGGTGCGCGGCGATCTGCGCGCCATTGTCTGCACCGGCAGCCTTGATCTGGGGATCGACTGGGGCGATGTGGATCTCGTGATCCAGATCGGCGCGCCCAAGAATGTCAAACGACTGGTGCAGCGTATCGGCCGCGCCAATCACCGCTACAATGCACCGTCCAAGGCCATTCTGGTTCCGGCCAACCGCTTTGAGGTGGTCGAATGTCAGGCCGCACTGGATGCGGTGAAAGCCCATGATCTCGATGGCGATCCGCGCGGGCCGGGTCCGCTGGACGTGCTCTGCCAGCATATCCTGATCCGAAGCTGCGCCGGTCCGGTCATCGCAGATACGCTTTACGCAGAGGTGATCTCATGCGGCGCCTATGCAGACCTGCGCCGCGACACATTCGATGACTGTCTCGAATTCTGCGCCACGGGCGGCTATGCGCTGCGGGCCTATGATCAATGGAAGCGTCTTATGCAGCGCCCCGATGGCGCCTGGGTGCTGCGCGACCCGCGCGCGGCGCAACGCATCCGCATGAATATCGGCACAATCCAGGACACCGACACGTTGAAAGTGCGGCTCAAACGGGCGCGGGGCGGCAAGCCACTGGGTGAGATCGAGGAAGGGTTTGCCGCAACCCTGACGCCTGGGGACACGTTCCTGATTGGCGGTCAGATCGTGCGCTATGAAGGGCTGCGGGAGATGACCGTGGAAGTCTCGCGGCGCGCCGACAAGAAACCCAAGGTCGCGACATTCATGGGCACCAAATTCGCAACCTCCACCCAGCTCAGCGCCCGCATTTTGCGTATCTTTCAGCAAGACGCCTGGCCAGAGCTGCCACAGCATACCGCAAGCTGGCTGGCGCTTCAGCGCGAGGTCAGCCGCCTGCCCGAACCCGGGTGCCTGCTGATCGAAAGCTTCCCACACGACGGCCGCGCGCATACGGCGATATATGGCTTTGCCGGGCGCAATGCGCAGCAAACCCTGGGGCTGCTGCTGTCCAAACGCATGGAAGATCTGGGCTATGACCCGCTTGGCTTTGTCGCAACGGACTATGCGACGCTCTTTTGGGGATTGCTGCCGATCCGCAACGCGCAGGACCTGCTTGATCCCGAAACACTCGAACAGGGGCTGGAAGACTGGCTGGCAGGCAACGCGCTGATCAAACGCACCTTTCGCGCCTCTGCGACAATCGCTGGCCTTATCGAACGCAACACGCCGGGCCAGCGCAAGAACGGACGACAGGCCACGTTCAGCTCGGATATTCTCTATGACACATTGCACAAATACGACCCCGATCACCTGCT
>JBCCUH010000298.1:0-2633 GCA_039197405.1 Pseudomonadota bacterium | reverse complement strand
TGATGAACGAAGGCGGTATGACACGCCGCCTGATCAATGCTGCGCGGGTCTTTGTGGGCGGCTTCCGGGGCGGGCTGGCCTATATCAACCTGCTGGCCAATATGTTCATGGCCGCGATCATCGGCTCGGCAACGGCGCAGATCGCGGTGATGGCGCGCGCCATGACGCCGGAGATGGAAAAGGAAGGCTATTCGCGCGGCTTCGCAGCGGCCACCACCGCTGCAGGCGGGCTGCTGGCGCCGGTGATCCCGCCGTCGATGATGTTCGTGATCTATGGCGTGCTGGCGCAGATCCCCATCGGTGACATGTTCCTCGCGGGTATCCTGCCGGGGTTGCTGCTGTTTGCCGGATTTGCCGCCGTGGTTTTTGTGATCGGCGTCATCGAGGACTTTTCCAAGGGCAACTGGTTCACATTTGCCCAGGCGCGGGCCGCGCTTCTGGCCTGCCTGCCCGCGATGCTGATCCCGCTGGCGATCATCGGCGGCATTCTCTTTGGTATCGCCACGCCGACGGAATCGGCAGCCATCGCATCGCTGATCGCCTTTCTCGTCGGCTGGCTGGTCTATGGCGAGCTTCAGCCCGCGCGGATCTTTTCGCTGTTCCGGCGCACGGCCATCAATTCGGCGACGGTGATTTTCATGATCGCGGCGGCCAATGTCTTTGGCTGGGTGATCATCTACGAAGCCCTGCCGCAGAAACTGGCCGAGCTGATCACCTCGATCACCTCCGATCCCTTCCTGTTCCTGTTGATCGTCAATGTGATCCTGCTGCTGGTCGGCATGCTGATCGACGGGATCGCTGCCGTCATCCTGATCACGCCAATCCTGCTGCCGATCGCGATGAATGATTACAACATCGACCCCTATCACTTCGGGGTGGTGATGTGCCTCAATCTGGTACTGGGCCTGCTGACGCCGCCCGTGGGTGTCGGGCTTTACATCACCTCATCCATGAGCGGCGCACGACCGGGTCAGATCCTGCGCTCGCTCTGGCCGTTCCTTCTGGCGGTGACCGCCGCGCTGATCCTACTCAGCCGGTTCCCGTGGATTTCAACCGCGCTGATATAGAGCCTCCGACCTGAAACCCGAAGCTCCGCCGGGGGTGTCTGCTCTCAAACGCAGCCCCCCCCCTGGCGGTGTCCAATCAGCCTTTCATCTTGCCCGAAGCGGCAGTAAGCGCGCGGTCCAGCGCACCGGCCACCTGATCCACATCCTCCAGCGACAGGCACAAAGGCGGCACCATGCGCAGGCAGGATTGCGAGGGGCCGGATTTGGACAGGATGATCGCCTGATCGCGGCAGGCCTCGAAAATCTCCGTGGTCATCTCGCGGTCCGGCTCCTTGCTGTCGCGGTCCCGCACCAGCTCGATTGCCAGCATCAGCCCCTTGCCGCGCACATCGCCGATGGCCGCATGCTTGTCCTTCAGATCATGCAACCGCTCCAGCAGCACAGAGCCGACGCGCTGTGCATTCTCCTGTAGCCCCTCATCGCGCATGACCGCCAGAACCCCGCGCGCAGCAGCGGCGGATGTGGGGTTGGCGCCATAGGTGTGGAACATGAACTTCTCGGCCATAGGCGCGGCAACATGCTTTTTGGCCACAACCGCGCCGATGGGAAAGCCATTGCCCAGTCCCTTGGCCATCACCACGATATCAGGCACGACGTCATCGGCCTCAAACCCCCAGAAATGTGTCCCGGTGCGGCCAAAGCCCGATTGCACCTCATCAGCGATATAGAGCCCGCCTGCCGCGCGCACCTTCTCGGCAGCACCCGACATATAGCCCTTGGGCATTGCGACGATACCGCCATACCCCTGCACGCTTTCCACCAGCATCCCGGCGATCTGCCCGGTGGTGGCTGTGGCGATGGTGCGGTCGATCTCGTCCAGATAGGGCAGCGTGCCGGGGCCGAAAATGCCGCGATACTGGTTGGGCTCGGCGACAAAGGCGACATTGCCGGGCATGCCCGGATGCCGCCAGCCGGAGATGCCGGTGACCGATTGCGCCGCTGCCGTCGGCCCGTGATAGGCGGTGCGCAGCGCCAGCAGGTCAAGATTGCCCGTGTAGGTGCGCGCCATGGTCATCGCCAGATCAACCGCTTCAGAGCCGGAGTTGGTCAGATGCACCACCCAGTCATGACCCTTGGGCATGGTCGCGGCCAGCTCTTCGGCCAGATGCGCGGGCGTCGGGTGATAGAACATCGTGGTGCAATGGGTCAGCTCTTGCGCTTGCGCAATCGCAGCTTCGACAACGCGCGGATGCGAATGACCCACCGAGATGCAGACGTTCATGCCCAGCAGGTCGGTGTATTTGCGCCCATCGGCGTCCCACAGGTACTGTCCCTGACCCTTGCGGAACACAATGGGTTCGCGAAACGGGGTAAAGCGGGTCAGTGAGGCGGCGTAATACTGATCGCGCCGCGCGGCGGTTGCATCAAAGTCCCAGTTCGTGGGCAAGCTGTTGGCTTGTGTCATGTCGGCTCTCCTGTCTTCAGGCGGTCATTGAGGGGATCAAAGGGCGGGGTGGGCAGGATCGTGGCGGATCGCCGCTGCCCGAGAATTGAAACCTCCAGCCCGCTGCGGGCAGAGGCATCGCGTAGGTAGGCCAGCGCCAGCACCTTGCCGGTGCGGTGGCC
>JBCCUH010000297.1:0-2643 GCA_039197405.1 Pseudomonadota bacterium | reverse complement strand
TCCTGGCTGAGCAGGGTCAGAACATCCTGCGCGGCCTGAATGAGCTGTGACGCCTTGCGATCCTTGAGTGCCTTGCGCAGCGCATCAAAGCCGTCCTTGTCATCGGCATTCTCGGGAAAGTTCAGCGCCCGGATGAAATCGATCCGGTCCAGCGGCGGGGTGATATCAATCGCCTGGGTTCCCAGCGCCAGGCTGGGCTGATCGGTGGCAACCACATCCGCCTCTGGCGCGGGCTGAGATTTGCGCACCGGCGCGGACGTGTCGCGCTTGGTCGAAAACTTGGCAAGCGTGGTTTCGGTCTTGCGCTGCGCCGCAGCAATCTCGTCCAGCTTGCGCGTCACGGAGGGTTCGGTGGCCAGATTGCGGCCCTGGCTTTGCGCCACATAGGCCTGGCGGATCGCGTCGATGGCGGCCTGCAAACGCTGGCTTTCCTCGCGCATCACCCGCGACGAACGGGCAGCTGTCGCCGCCACCCAGATCATGGCGACCGGCATGAAGATGGCAAGCATCGTCATGATGAACCGCAGGCCGCCGGTCTCGCCGGGGACAGGCTCTGCGGGCAAGGTCAGAAAGAACACCGCCGCACCAATGAGCCACAGCACGCTGAGCGCCACTGCGATAATCTCGATATTGGTGATCGCCGTCGCCTTGGGCTTGTCATAGATCCCAAGCGGCGTGGATTTGCCTGTCCCGTCTTCGGCCATGGCGGATCGCTCTTCTGATGTGTCCGGTTACACGTATTCGATGCTAAGCACTTCGTAGGATTTTTCGCCACCCGGTGTGCGCACTTCGACGCTGTCGCCCTCATCTTTGCCGATCAGCGCGCGTGCAATGGGCGATTTGATGTTCAAAAGCCCTGCTTCGATATTGGCTTCATGTTCGCCGACGATCTGCCAGGTCTTTTCCTCGTCAGTGTCTTCGTCAACCAATGTGACGGTCGCACCGAATTTGATGTTGCCCGAAAGGCTGGCGGGATCAATCACCGAGGCCAGTGACAGAACGCCTTCCAGCTCTTTGATGCGGCCTTCGATGAAGCTCTGCTTTTCGCGGGCGGAATGGTATTCGGCATTCTCGCTGAGATCGCCATGCTCGCGCGCTTCCGCGATGGCCTTGATGATCGCCGGGCGCTCGACGGATTTGAGCTGTTTCAGCTCGGTTTCCAAGGCGGCATGGCCTCGGTGGGTCATCGGTATCTTGTCCATCTGGAACTCCAGAAATCTGCGCGGTTCAAGGCGCTCTATACAAAAAGCGCCGGACGGGCCGACGCTCGCACACCGCGGTGTTCAGTCAGATCGAAGTTTGACCTGACCCGCCTGGCAAATGCAAGACAAGAACCGTGCGATACCTGCCAGATCGGCGATCATCCACGCTTTTTGTCGCGAAACGCGTATATTACGTCCCGTTGCAATTGACCGCCCTTGCGCGCGCTTGTTAACGGGTTTCGACCGTATTTGGGAATTAGGCCGGGGGACCGCGGGAATGTCGGAAATCGAACGCGAAGCAATGGAATATGATGTGGTCATCGTGGGCGCTGGCCCCGCTGGCCTGAGCGCGGCGATCCGCCTGAAGCAACTGGATGCTGATCTGCAGGTTGTGGTGCTGGAAAAAGGCTCCGAAGTGGGCGCGCATATTCTGTCTGGCGCGGTTCTGGACCCGGTGGGTCTGGACAGGCTGATCCCGGATTGGAAGGAAAAGGGCGCGCCGCTGAACGTGCCGGTGAAGGAAGACAGGTTTTACGCGCTGGGTGAAGCCGGGGCGCTGCGCATTCCCAATTTCCCCATGCCGCCGCTGATGAACAACCACGGCAATTACATCGTGTCGATGGGCAATGTCTGCCGCTGGATGGCTGAACAGGCCGAAGAGCTGGGTGTCGAGATTTTCCCGGGCATGGCCTGTTCTGAGCTGGTCTACGGCGAGAATGGCGAGGTCAAGGGCGTCGTGGCCGGTGTCTTTGGCCTGGAAGCGGATGGCAGCATCGGCGAGAACACCGAGCCGGGCATGGAGCTGCACGGCAAATATGTGTTCCTGTCCGAAGGTGTGCGCGGCAGCCTGTCCAAGGAAGTCATCGCCAAATACGACCTGCAAAAGGGCAAGGAGCCGCAGAAATTCGGCATTGGCATGAAAGAGATCTGGGAGATCGACCCGGCCAAGCATCGCGAGGGTTCTGTCACGCACACGATGGGCTGGCCGCTGGGCAGTAACGCAGGCGGCGGGTCCTTCATCTATCATCTGGACAACAACCAGGTTTACGTGGGCTTTGTGGTTCACCTGAACTACGCCAACCCGCATTTGTTCCCTTACATGGAATTCCAGCGTTTCAAGCATCATCCCGAGATCGCGAAACTGCTCGAAGGCGGCAAGCGCATCGCTTACGGCGCGCGTGCGGTGACCAAGGGTGGCTATCAGTCCATGCCGCAAGCCGCGTTTCCCGGCGGTGCGTTGCTTGGATGCTCGGTCGGTCTGGTCAATCTGCCCCGGATCAAGGGCAACCACAACGCCATGCATTCCGGCATCGAAGCCGCAGAAGCAGCACACGCCGCGATGCAAGACGGCCGTGAGGGCGATACGCTTGAAGCCTACGACGCAGCGCTTAAATCCGGCCCGGTCGGCAAAGACCTGAAGATTGTGCGCAATGTCGCACCG
>JBCCUH010000296.1:0-2656 GCA_039197405.1 Pseudomonadota bacterium | reverse complement strand
GCGGCGCAGCGCAGGTCATAGATCGTCTCTTCACCGCCATCACGCCCGAGAAAGCGGGTGCGCGCCGCGCTCTTTCCCGCAAGGACCTGCTCAATCGCCTCCAGCGCCGCGGGTTGCCGCAATGCAGTCACGTAATGCCGCCCAACCAACCCATGTCCAAGGATATGCCCTGCAGCGTCATTGGCCGCCACGATCCGCGCCTCATCACCGACAAATAGCGCCGGCAACGGCATGGCTGCCAGCATCCGGGAAACAAGCGCCGCGCTCACCGGCTAGACCTCCGATGCCGCCTGCACAGCGCGGGTAAAAACGTCATTGAGCGCGGTGCTGCCTTCCAGACCGACCGAGACGCGAAAGAACCCTTCCGGCATGCCCAAAGCGTCCCGGTCCGCTTGTGTCAGCGCACGATGCGACGAGCTGGCAGGATGGCTGAGCGTTGTGCCCACATCCCCCAGCGTTGGAGCAAAGGCGATGCCCTCGGCGGCCCGCGCAAGTGCATTTGTCTGCGCGCGGCCACCCGCAATGATGAAACTGACCATATTGCAGCCATGCCCGCCCAAAAGCCTTTGCGCGCGCGCATGATCGGGGTGGTCGCTACGCCCCGGATACAGCACCTTCGCGACACCCGGCAGTGTCGTCAAATGATCTGCCAGCGCTGCGGCATTGGCCTCGGCACGCTCAAACCGCAGATCAAAGGTGGCCAGCCCACGCTCTGCAAGCCAGCAATCAAAAGGGCTGGCGGTCATGCCGGTCGTGACCGCAAAATCATAAATGCGCTTGTTCATCGCGGCAGTCCTGGCGGCCACATACCCCAGCGTTGCATCCGAATGCCCCGCCAAAAGCTTGGTGACTGATTGAATGACAACATCGGCGCCAGCGGCCAGCGGTGCATAGCTGCGCGGAGTGGTAAAGGTATTGTCCACCATCAGGATCAATCCGCGCTCATGGCACAGGTGCACGATCGCCTCCATATCGGCCACCCGCAACGTGGGGTTTGACACCACCTCCACCAAAACCGCCTTGGTGTTGGGCCGCACCGCAACTTCAAACGCCTCGATGTCAGTCGGATCAGCAACAGAGGTTTCAATGCCAAAGCGCGGCAGATCCTCATGCATCAGACGCAAGGACCGCCCGTAAAGCTGATCGCCGCCTATGATGTGATCGCCGTGGCTGAGCAGCCCCATGATGGCAGCAAAGACCGCCGCCATTCCGGACGAGGTGACAATCCCCCCCGACGCCCCTTCCAAAGCATCGAGACGCGCGGCCAGCACCGCCGCATTGGGATGGCCTTCACGCGCATAAGTGAAACCATGCTCGCGCCCTTCATACTGTGCATCCAGCTCATCCGGGGTACGCGAGGCAAAAACCACCGACGGGCTCAAGGGCGTGGCGACAGGTGTGCTCAGACTGTCAGGAAACCCGACGGGACGCGACAAGGTGTCTTTGGAATTCTTCATCAGCAAGTCCTTCAGGTCATGGCCCCGAATGACTAAGCCGCCAGGGATTGCCTGTAAATCCCGCCTGTCCCTTCCTCTTGCGTCAAATACCTCGGGGGAGGCAGACGGGGGCAGCGCCCCCCGGGCCCGAATTTTCTGCTAAAATTCGGTGTCAGCCCAGCTTTTCGGCGCGCGCGGCCCTGAGGCGGGCAAAATCATCACCCGCATGGTAGGACGAACGCGTCAGCGGCGAGGCGGACACCATCAAGAATCCCTTGCCGAAAGCAGCTTTTTCATAAGCTGCAAATTCTTCGGGGGTGACAAACCGGTCCACACCGTGGTGTTTCGGCGTAGGCTGCAGATACTGACCGATTGTCAGAAAATCGATGTCGGCAGCGCGCATGTCTTCCATGACCTGAATGACCTGCTGGCGGCTTTCCCCCAGCCCGACCATGATGCCCGACTTGGTGAACATCGACGGATCAAGCTCTTTGACGCGTTGCAAAAGACGCAGCGAATGGAAATACCGCGCGCCGGGGCGCACCTGGGGGTACAGACCGGGCACCGTCTCAAGATTGTGGTTGAAGACGTCAGGACCAGCCGCAACGACAACTTCCAGCGCCTCAGGTGCACAGCGGATGAAATCAGGGGTCAGAATCTCGATTGTCGTACCCGGAGATTGCCGTCGCACCGCTCGAATGGTCTGGGCAAAATGCTCCGCGCCGCCGTCCTCCACGTCATCGCGGTCCACGGAGGTGATCACCACATGCTTCAGCCCCAGCTTTTTGACCGCATCGGCCACGCGTCCCGGCTCGAACACATCCAGCGCCTCGGGCGGCTTGCCGGTGGCAATGTTGCAAAAGGTGCACGCCCGCGTGCAGACCTCGCCCATGATCATCATGGTGGCATGGCCCTGGTTCCAGCATTCGCCCACATTGGGGCAGCCGGCCTCTTCGCAGACCGTGACCAGCCCGTGCTCGCGCATGATGTTGCGGGTGTCCTTGTACCCTGCCCCGGTTGGTGCCTTCACCCGAATCCAGTCCGGTTTGCGCGGCTGGGCATTGTCCGGGCGATGCGCTTTTTCGGGGTGGCGCTGCTGGGGGATTTTCAGATCGCGCATGTCAGGGCTTTCCTTTCAGGGCCGCAGTCTCATTGCAATATGCCGCTCGTAACATATTGCAGCCTGGCGCAAAACCCAACCTGTGCATAGCTGCCCTGCG
>JBCCUH010000295.1:0-2678 GCA_039197405.1 Pseudomonadota bacterium | reverse complement strand
TCGAAAGGCTTGGATGAGCCTCCTGGCCAGAGCACCAGCGGGCCGTGTTGCCGCCTTGCTTGACGCAGCTTTGGCCCGACCTGACTTCACATGGCTGCGGGCGCCAGAGATTGGCAGCACAAT
Source organism: Pseudomonadota bacterium (assembly GCA_039197405.1). Taxonomy (GTDB): domain Bacteria; phylum Pseudomonadota; class Alphaproteobacteria; order Rhodobacterales; family Rhodobacteraceae; genus Planktotalea. The sequence goes on along the minus strand of JBCCUH010000295.1, from coordinate 2,555 downwards.
GGTGCGCGGCCGCGCTGGTGGCACAGGCGCGCCGTTCAACATCGGAGAGATGACCGTGACGCGCTGCGCTCTGACGCTGCCCGACGGGGAGGTTGGTCATGCTTACATTCAGGGGCGGCGCAAGGCTGATGCGGAAGCCTCAGCCCTTGTGGATGCACTGATGCAAGGCGCTGCCGCCGACACCGTCCGCACCGCCATTCTGGAACCGCTTGAGGCCGAACAGACCACCGCCAAAACGGCGCGCGCGCAAAAGGCTGCAGCCACGAAGGTGGAGTTCTTTACGATGGCCCGGGGAGAGGATTGATGCAGGCACAAGCGCTCTCAGGCGGGTTTGATACGTCCCCCGTCGATTCCGCCCACGCCTTTCGCGCCGTGATGGAGGCGATGGCCCGTCCAGGTCAGATCCAGGACATCTCGGGGGCGCAGCCTCCCGCGCCGTTGTCTAACGCTGCTGGCAGCGTGCTGCTGACTTTGTGTGATACCGACACGCCCATCTACCTTGCGGGTGATGCGGATAAGGATGTTGTCCGCGCCTGGCTGGCCTTTCACACGGGTGCCCCGCTGACAGGGCCGACACATGCGATGTTTGCCGTTGGCGACTGGGACGCATTGATGCCGCTTAGCGGCTATCCCATCGGAACGCCGGAGTACCCAGACCGCTCGACTACCCTGATTGTTGAATCTGCGGAACTTGAAGCGAATGGGGCAACGCTGCGCGGACCCGGGATCAAATCTGAGGACACGCTGTCCCTGCCAGAAACCCGCGCCTTCCAAAGTAACAACGCACTGTTTCCCCTTGGGCTCGATTTCATCTTCACCTGTGGCGACAGGTTGGCGGCACTGCCTCGTAGCACGCAGGTTTACCGCTCAAGTAGCGAAGCGCTAGCGCATGAAGGAACGTTCTGATGTATGTGGCTGTCAAGGGCGGTGAACGGGCCATTGAAAGTGCTCATGCCTGGCTTGCTGAAGAGCGACGGGGCGACCTGAGCATTGCCGAATTAAGCATCGCCCAAATCCGCGAACAGTTGAAGCTGGCCGTGGATCGCGTGATGGCCGAAGGGTCGCTCTATGATCCTGACCTTGCCGCCTTGGCGATCAAGCAATCGCGCGGTGATCTGATTGAGGCGATCTTCCTGATCCGAGCCTATCGCACGACACTGCCGCGCTTCGGCGCTTCGGAACCGGTCAATACGGGTGCAATGGCCTGCGACCGGCGCATCTCGGCCACATTCAAGGATCTGCCCGGAGGGCAAGTTCTGGGGCCGACCTTCGACTACACCCACCGATTGCTGGATTTCAAACTGGCCGCTGATGGCGACGTGCCTCCAGCACCAACGCGCGAATACGATCCCGACGATGTGCCGCATGTGACTGAGTTTTTGAACCGCGAAGGCCTGATCGAAGAAGCGCCCCTCGACAACACGCCGCCGCCCGACCTGACGCGCGAGCCGCTTGAAATGCCAGCAGACCGCGCGCTGCGCCTGCAAGCGCTGACCCGCGCCGATGAAGGCTTCACGCTTGGTCTCGCCTATTCCACACAGCGCGGCTACGCGCGCAACCACGCCTTTGTGGGCGAATTACGCATTGGCGCGGTTGCCGTTGAAATGGACATCCCCGAGCTTGGCTTCGCGATCGAGATTGGCGAGGTCACTCTGACCGAATGCGAAACCGTCAACCAGTTCAAGGGGTCTAAGACCGAGCCGCCCCAGTTCACCCGGGGGTATGGGCTGGTCTTTGGCCAATCCGAGCGCAAGGCGATTTCCATGGCGCTCGTTGACCGCGCCCTCCGCTGGGAAGAACTGGGCGAAGACAATGTCGGCGCGCCCGCGCAGGACACGGAATTCGTCCTCTACCACGCTGATAACATTCAGGCGACAGGGTTCCTGGAGCACATAAAGCTGCCCCACTACGTAGATTTCCAATCTGAACTGGAACTGGTGCGCAAGCTGCGACGCGAAGCAGGCGCGGACCGTGTGTCGGAGGCAGCCGAGTGAAACATGTTGTCTTCGATATCGGCGCCGTTCTGGTTGAATGGCAGCCCGAACTGGCGTGGGCCGACGAGCTTGGGCTAGACGGCTCGCTCGATTTCATGAACCGCATCGGCTTTGACAAGATTAACCTGGCCTGCGATGCGGGGGCCAGCTTTGCGAAAGCAAGCACGGAAATCGCAAACCCGGAAGATGCGGCTCGGCTCGAGCGATATGTAAGCCTCTATCACCTGACGGTGCCAAGTAAGATCACTGGCACATGGGATTGCCTTTATGATCTGAAAGACCGGGGCGTCAGCTTGCACGCGATAACCAACTGGCCCGCTGAAACATGGCCAGTCGGCGTAAAGGTCCATCCAGAATTGGGCCAGGTTTTCGAGACGACGATCGTGTCTGGACAGGTAGGCATGATCAAGCCCAGCGTAGCGATCTTCCAACGTCTTTGTGACCGTGCCGGTGTCGCCGTGGAGCGCTGCATCTTTATCGACGATGGTCCGCACAATTGTGTCGGCGCGCAGGCTGCAGGGATGGACGCGATCCATTTCACAAATCCAGAGGCGCTCAGAG
>JBCCUH010000294.1:0-2679 GCA_039197405.1 Pseudomonadota bacterium | reverse complement strand
GGCAGGCCCTGCGCTTCCATGTCTGCAATCCACGCATCGCGGATCGGATCAGCCGCCTTGGCGCGGAACTCAGCAATCACGTCGTCATCAATCATGACTTTCTGCACGCCTTTTTCTTCCAGAACGCTGTCCCAGCGCTCCAGCAGCTCGGCATAGTTGGCCAGATAGTGGTCCAGCGCTTCGGGGATCGAGCTGTCAAGCGCCGCGCGATACTCGTCGCTGAGGCTTTCATAGGCATCGATGTTCGCGACAACCGGACAGTTCACGGTGCCGGGATTCAGGTTGGCCGTCCACCAGTCCGCCTGATTGATCGTGCCAAAGCTGAGGTGCGCGTGCTGGGCAAAGGCCACCGTGTCCACAACGCCGCCTTCCATCGCCTGATAGGCTTCCGTCGCTGTCACCGAGGTTGGAACACCACCAACTGCTTCGAAGGCTTTGCCCAGACCGCCTGTGGCGCGCACGCGCATGCCGTCGAACTCTTCCAGCGTATCACGCGGCTCGCCCGTGCCCACCAGGTTGTACTGCGGCATAGGCGAGGTCATCAGCAGCTTGGCGTTCCACTGCGCCATTTCTTCGGTCGCGGCCGGATGCGCGTAAACGGCGCGGGATACTGCCACTTCCTGCTCCAGGTTCTCAACGCCCAGGAACGGCAGCTCCAGCACGGTCACAACCCGGTTCTTGTCGCGGTGATAACCTGCGCAGAATTGCGCCATCTCGAACGCGCCGATGGAGATACCATCGAGGTTTTCACGGTTCTTCGACAAACCGCCGTAGCTGACGTTCATCGTGAACTCGCCGTTGGTCTTCTCAGCGACAAGTTCTGCCAGTTTCTCCACATGCTCGGTAAATGCGCGGCGCTTGCCCCAGACCGAGACATTCCATTCAACTGCAGCCGCTTCGCTTGCAAATGTTGCAATGACGGCGGCACCGATCATCTTGGCTGTCAGATGTTTCATTTTGTCCTCCCAGTTTTGTTATTGCCCGAAGACTAGCGCGCAGGAAAACCGCTGCAACGGTTTTTTCCCTACCGGAGGCGCCTTGCATAATGCGAACTGAGATCGATCACGGTTTAATCAAATCCTGAGCTTATGCCACATCAGCGCCCGAATGCGGACATCCACCGCACAAGGAACGCCGGATAGATTTGCCGCTGTCTGGTTGGGGGCCATGACAAGGACACTCAAGCTATGTTGATACAATCACTTTTCGCCTCAGGGCCTGCTCCGCGCCAGCTTGCCGGAGGCAATGCAGATCCTGTGCAATCCACAACGCCAAAAGCAACCGAAGGCGGCAGCGGTCCAAAAGAGGCGCCGCCCAAAACAGAGCCAACCGGACCGCAAAAGGCAACCACGCCCACGCGCGCCAGCGATACACATGCAAATTCAGCGACCACTCTCGAACCACCGGGCGGCACGCCTGAACGCGCACAAACAGCGGCGGTGAGCGTCACCGCAGCCGATGATGCTGCGCGGCGCGCAGAGGCGGACGTGACGTCCATGGAAAGCTTTGCGCGGGTCGCGGCGCAAAAGGCGCAGGCGAAGTACAGGCAAACTGCACCGCTGGACGTCATGGCGAAGACGACAGCAGACCCGGACACGTCCTCCCCGGCGACACCTCTTTTCGCCGATGCGCCCCCTGCAGATACCAAGGCGCCTGCAGGTCTTGACACGCGGCTGTGATCTGACGCGTCAGGCTGGCGCTGTTGCGCCCCTTTGTTCAGGGATGCGCCAACCGCGCCAGCACATCCACGCCCTGCATGTTCAGAAAATGCAGAATGTCGATGAAAATCCAATTCTCGGCCAGCTTGTCCCCGTCACGGCGATAGAGATCGACGATCCGCATATCGGCCTGCGTGTCAGACGCAGTCAGACCCAGAAACCCGCCAGTGCTGCGCATGGTCAGGCTGGGGTAGCCGAAGAACCCACCGTAGGCGCCTTCGGCGGCGCGGCACTGGTGCCCGTTGTGACGCACAAATTCAAGACCGTCCTGGAACGGCAGGCGGTGTCCGCGCGCATAGCCATGGTGCCACGCGCTTGCACCGATACCGGCGGGTCCGAACCAACACATATCATCGTGCCAGAAGCGGCTGATATGGTCATCGCCCGAACTGACACCACCTGAAATCAGGTCCGTTACCATCGCGTTAATAAGCGCGAGAGTTGCGGGGCCACTGGCTTCGTCTTGTTGCGACAGCAGCACCCCGTCCTGGGTGCGCGGCGCGGGGCTGATCACCTCGGCGCCTGTGGCTGCAGGTAGCGGGTCATAACCAGCCTGCAAGATTACCCCGAGGATATCGCAGAAACTGGCGGTTTCCGCGATGAGCCCGTTTTCGATCCGGTGAAATTCGACATAGCGCAGCAGGTTCATTTTGCGGGTGGCGCGGATACCGAGCCAGTCTACGTCGAAATTGCCCAGAAGATGTCCCATCTGAACCACCCAGGTACCGCCTGCCTCGCGGTCATTCTCACCTGCAAAGAAAATATCCGGGCGGCGCTGGATCGGCGTGAAGGACCGTTTGAGCGGCGTCCAGAATACATCCGCCACAGCCTGCGCCCCGCGTTGTTCGTGAAAGGGATGCATGCCGCGCCAGAGAAAATCCGGCGCGCAGAAAGTTGTCAGGACATCCGCGCAGTCTTGCGGCTTCGCAGCATCCAAAGCGTCATAAAACGCCAGTACATG
>JBCCUH010000293.1:0-2680 GCA_039197405.1 Pseudomonadota bacterium | reverse complement strand
CACAAGGGTGGCGTCGCCAAAGGTCACGCCGACCTCGCGGCGCTGGGCATCGGGCGATGCCCGCCAAAGGCCGGTGGTTTCCAACCGGGCGAAATCCTTCAGGGCCGTCATGTCGGTGGCTGCTCTGCCTTGTTCGGCAGCAGGCTACCGTAGAAGCGCCCGCTCGGCAAACGCCTCTGAGCGGCCTTCTTACGCGAGGTCAGCGGCGACTTTGCGCAGCTCGAACTTCTGGATCTTGCCGGTCGAGGTCTTTGGAAGCTCCTGAAACACCACCTGTTTCGGCGTCTTGAAACCAGCCAGTGTTTGACGCGCAAAACCAATGAGGTCCGCCTCCGTTGCTTCTGCGCCGGGCAGCAACTCGACAAAGGCACAGGGCACTTCGCCCCATTTGTCGTCGGGCTTGGCCACAACTGCGCAAAGCGACACCGCCGGATGGCTCATCAGCACCCCTTCCACTTCGACCGAGCTGATATTCTCTCCACCAGAGATGATGATGTCCTTGGCCCGGTCGGCGATCTGGATGTAGTTGTCGGGATGCTGCACGGCGATATCGCCAGAATGAAAATAGCCGCCCGCAAAAGCCTCTGCAGTGGCTTCGGGGTTTTTCAGATACCCTTTCATCACCGAATTGCCCCGGATCATGATTTCGCCCTGTTCGGTTCCGGTCCGGGGGACCTGGGCCATCTGCGCGTCCAGGACGGCGATCTCCTCCATCATCGGCATCGCCACGCCCTGACGCGCCTTGATTGCTGCCTTTTCTTCTTGCGCCAACCCGTCCCATGCGGCTCCATCCCAGAGGCATTCGGTCACATGCCCGTAGGTTTCGGTCAGCCCGTAGACCTGGGTGACGTGAAAGCCCATCTGTTCGATCTTGCCCAGTGTCGCCGGTGCGGGCGGCGCGCCTGCGGTGAAGACTTCGACCGTGTGCTCGAACTCCCTGCGATCTTCGGGCGCGGAGTTGACCAGCGCATTCAGCACGATGGGTGCCCCGCCGAAATGCGTCACCCCTTCATCGGCAATCGCATCATAGATCGCCTTGGCCGTGACATGACGGCAGCAGACCAGCGTGCCGCCCAGCATCGGCATCATCCAGGTGTGGTTCCAGCCATTGCAGTGAAACAGCGGCACGATGGTCAGATAGACCGGCGACAGGGTCAAACGCCAGCTTACCACTGTGCCCATGGTCATCAAATAGGCGCCGCGATGGTGGCAGACCACGCCCTTGGGCCTGCCAGTGGTGCCGGAAGTGTAATTGAGCGAGAGGCTTTCCCATTCATCGGCGGGCATGATCCAGTCAAAGCCCGCATCGCCACTGGCCAGCAAATCGTCATAGGTCATGTGGCGTCCCGTGGCTGGCAGCCCGGCTTCGGGGTCGGGGACTTCGATGATTTTGGGTCCGTCTTCCCCTATCCGGGCAAGCGCGGCTTCGGCCAGCTCGACCAGTTCGGTATCCACAAGGGCGACCTTGGCTTCACCATGGGCAAGAATATAGGCGACGGTGCCCAGATCGAGGCGCGTGTTGATGGTATTGAGCACCGCGCCGCAAGCCGGCACGCCGAAATGCGCCTCCGCTTGGGCCGGCACATTGGGCAGCAGCGTGGCCACGACATCGCCGGGCTGAACGCCCAACCCCGCCAGTGCCGATGCCAGCCGCGAACAGCGCGCATGATACTGCGCATAGCTGACACGATGCGCCCCGTAGATGACGGCGGTTTTGGCAGGAAAAACCTGCGCCGCCCGGCGCAAATGCGACAGCGGTGTCAGTGGCTGGTAATTTGCAGCACATTTCTCAAGGCCCGTTTCATCGCGCATCCATCCCATGACAAATATCTCCCAATATGTCGTTTTGTGCCAAGCCAGATGGTACCGTGGCAGTAGTTTGCGTTAAAGAAAAGGAACTTTTCACCCTATGCGGCATCACCCGGTTCAGGCGGCGACCTCGATGGTTGGCGCGATGGCGATCATCGGCCTGATCGACAATTACATCGCGCTTATCGCGCGGGACATCAGCCTGTGGCAGTTCCAGTTCCTGCGCGGCACCATCGCGGTTCCGACATTGCTGGTGCTGGCGGCAGCGGGTGTGTTTATCGTGCGGCCAAAGCGGCTCTGGGCGGTTCTGGTGCGCAATGGGCTGATCGCGGTGGGCATGCTGTTCTATTTCGGGGCGCTGGCCTTCATGCCCATCGCACAGGCGCTGGCGGGGCTTTTCGTGGCGCCGATATTCGTGCTGCTCATTTCTATCTTCGTCTTTGGCGAACGCGTCGGCCTGCTGCGCATCACCGCAGTGATTGCCGGTTTCATCGGCGTGCTGATCGTGCTGCAACCCGAGCAGGGCAGTTTTTCCCTGATCTCGCTGATGCCGATGATGGGTGGGCTGTTCTACGCGATGGGCTCGGTGGCAACGCAGCGCCTGTGCCCCGAAGAAGCCACACCGGCCATGCTGCTGGGGCTGTTCAGCCTGCAGGCCACATTCGGTGCCACTGTGCTTGTTGCCCTGCATGTCATAAACCCGGTCGCCGCGCCTGGTACGGATGGCTTTTTGCTGCGGCAATGGACGACGCCGCAGAGTTTTACCTGGCTGCTGATTGTGGTGCAGGCCTTCGGATCGCTGATGGGTGTAGGGCTGCTGATCCGCGCCTACCAATCCGCCGAGCCCAGCTTTGCTGCAGTCTTCGAGTAT
>JBCCUH010000292.1:0-2682 GCA_039197405.1 Pseudomonadota bacterium | reverse complement strand
TCTCAATCTGGGGCGGTTGACCGCGATTGACGTGGTCACGCAGCTCTCTGGCATCGTCAGCGCGGTGGCGATTGCCTATGTGACGCAATCGGTCTGGGCGCTGGTGTTTTCCGGTATCATCAGCATGTTCGTTCAGCTGTGGCTGTTCACCTGGCTGCTGGAGGGGCATCGCAACAGCTTTGGCTGGGAAAAGCCTGCCGCGCGCGAGCTGATCAATTTTGGCAAGTGGATTTTCGTCAGTACGATTGCCGGGTTTGTTGCCTGGCAATCGGACAAGCTGCTGATCGGGGCCTATCTGCCGCTGGATCAGTTCGGAGTTTACAACATCGGGTTTTTCCTGGCGTCCTTCCCGATCCTGCTGGGCAATGTCATCATTCACAAGCTGCTGATCCCGCTTTACCGCGAACGCCCCCCATCGGAGTCGCACGCCAATTTCTCAGCGCTGCGCAAGATGCGCTTTACGGTGACCAGCGCGTTGATGGGCATGGCCGCCGTGCTGGCCTTCATCGGGGCGCCTTTGGTGGAAATTCTCTATGACGACCGGTATCTGGCGGCTGGTGGAGTGGTCGTGCTGATCGCCTGCATGCAAGTGCCGCAGATCATCGCGATCACCTATGATCAGGCGGCGTTGGCGGCAGGAGATTCGCGGCGCTATTTCGTGCTGCAGGCGCTGCGTGCGGTGTTCATGGTCGCCGGTATTCTGGCAGGGCTGCAGATCGCCGGGCTGATCGGCGCATTGGTTGGGATCGGGGCCGCGATGCTCTGCGCCTACCCGGTTGTTGTCTGGCTGGCGCGGCGCATGCAGGCTTGGGATCCGCTGCATGATGTGCTTTTTGCGCTGGCAGGCGGTATCATGATACTTATAGCCCTGTGGTTGAATTGGGATGCGATTGAGATGCTTTCCGCCATGCAGGCAGGCTGAAATCTGCATGCGGAGTGCTTATTTTACGTGGATTGCCTCAAAATATCCCAATTTCTGCGGCATGATCTGTGTTCACGAGTCTTTTGAGCGTTTGTATGCCTGTTGATAATACGATCCCCCCAGAGGCCTCCGGCGATATTGCAATCGTCGGGATGGCCGCGCAATTGCCCGGTGCGCCGGGGATCGAGACCTATTGGGACATTCTTCGAAATGGCGTCTCTGCGATCCGCCGGCTGAGCGATGAGGAGATGGATGCCTCAGGTGTGGATCGCGGTCTGCGCGCGCATCCTAATTATGTACCCTTCGCCGCAGGTCTTGATGGGTTCGCCGATTTCGATGCAGAGTTTTTCGGCCTCAGCCCAAAGGAAGCTGCGATCATGGATCCGCAGCATCGCAAGTTTCTGGAAGTCAGCTGGCATGCGCTTGAAAACGCAGCGATCCTGCCCGAGAGTTTTGAAGGCCCCATCGGGGTTTACGCGGGCTGCGGCATGGGCAGCTATTTCTATTTCAACGTCTGTTCGAACCGCGATCTGGTGGATGGCACGGGTATGTTCCTGCTGCGCCACACCGGCAATGACAAGGATTTCCTCAGCACGCGGCTAAGCCATTTTCTCGATCTCAAAGGCCCGTCAATCTCGGTGCAGACCGCCTGTTCCACCTCGCTGGTTGCGACGCATTACGCCGCGCAGGCTTTGCTCAATGGGGAATGCGACATGGCGCTTGCAGGCGGTGTCACCATCGAGCTGCCTCAGGGGCACGGCTATGAGTTTAAGGAAAACGAGATCTTGTCGCCCGATGGCGCGTGTCATGCGTTTGATCACCGCGCGCAGGGGACGGTGTTTGGCAGTGGCGCGGGCGTTCTGGTGCTGCGCCGACTGGAGGATGCCATCGCGGATCGCGATCATATCTGGGCGGTGATCAAAGGATCGGCGGTCAACAATGACGGCTCGGACAAGGCTGGCTATCTGGCACCGTCGGTCGGCGGGCAGGCTGCCGCAATTGCCGAGGCGCAGGCCGTGGCGGGTATCACCGCAGACAGCGTGGACTACGTCGAGTGTCATGGCACCGGCACTTACCTGGGCGATCCTATCGAGGTGGCGGCGCTTACCGAGGCGTTTCGCGAAACCACGCAGGACAATGGGTTTTGTCGCATCGGATCGGTGAAAACCAACATTGGTCATCTGGACACCGCAGCGGGTGCGGCGAGCCTGATCAAGACGGCATTGTCGCTGCATCACGGGCAAATGCCGCCCAGCCTTGGCTATGAAGCGCCCAATCCGGCCATTGATTTTGCGTCCAGCCCGTTCAGGGTGAACGACCAGTTGACCGATTGGACGCCGCGCCGGGGCGTGCGCCGTGCTGGCGTCAACTCGCTGGGCGTGGGCGGCACGAATGCGCATGTGATTGTGGATGAGGCCCCGCAGCGGGAGGCGTCCGAGCCGTCGGACTGGCCGTTTCATCTGCTGACAGTAAGCGGCCGCAACAAGGCGGCGCTGGATGCCAATACGGCGGCTTTGGCCCGGTATCTCAAGGACACCCCCGATGCTGATCTGGCCGATGTGGCCTATACGCTGAAAGAGGGGCGCCGCGCCTTTGAGCGGCGCCGTGTGATCGTTGCGGAAACAGCGGCGGAGGCGACAGCCAAGCTTGAGGCGGGCGATCCGCGCGAGGTGTTCACGCACCGTGCGCTCAGCAATCCTGACGTTGTTTTCATGTTCCCGGGCGGCGGTGCGCAATATGCAGGCATGGCGCGCGATCTT
>JBCCUH010000291.1:0-2725 GCA_039197405.1 Pseudomonadota bacterium | reverse complement strand
TGAATTTGCCACAAATTGTCCATGATTTGATCACCAAAACTGCAAATCACCCCGCTAGCCCTGATCCTGGGCACAAGCCCATCAGGCCCAAAATGGCCCTATTGAGCAGCAGAGGTATTGAAAATGGCATATGCAGACAGCTTTGACGGACGCGCCGGATTAGGCAGCGGGTCGGTCGACACATCAGAGATTGAACGCATTCTGAAGCGGCTGGTGTCGCTGCAGACAGATCCGAACAGCGCAATCCACTTCAACCGCAAAGGTATCGAAATCAACTTCGATGAGTGGAAGACCGGTCAGGTCGAATTCGCCAAGCGGCTTGCGCGCATCAGCGCCGAGCATGCGCGGCGCGCGGAAAAGCTTCGGATCCGACATCGCCGTGTCAGCATGGCGCGCCGAACCGCGCTGATGATCATGGTCATCGCCATCAACCTGCCGATTTTTTTGTAAATTTGGCACGGTATTTCCCCATTGCCAGCTACAGCGCGCACGGTAACATGACCCCAAAGAACAGTGTTCGTTTGGGAGAGTTTCATGAAGCATTTGATTGCAGCCGCCGCGCTGTCACTGGTGACGACGGGCGCATTCGCCGCCCAGTGCATCACCAGCAAATCCAACTTCAATCAATATAAGCAAGGGCTTGCGCGCGACGCGCAAAGCGCGGGCGTGGGCCAGCGCGGTATCAACGCCCTGGCAAACGCCAGGCTGTCCGGTATCACTTGGCGCTTTGAATCCAGCGTGCAGAACCAGACAGGTACGCTGCAGGCCGATCCAGCGAAGTTTCTCGCCAAACGCTCTGGAAGCTCTGCTGCAAGTTTCGTCAAGCGCACCAAGGACAAGATCGCGCGCAATCGAAACACCTTTGCCGCACTCGAACAACGCTTTGGCGTTCCCGGCAGCCTGCTTGCAACCATTTGGGGGCTGGAGACAAGCTGGGGTGGATATCTTGGCAAAACCAAGGTCGTGGAAGGGGCTGTCACCCTGTCATCCTACTGCCGTCGTCACCCCCGGTTTGAACCGCATGCCATTGCGGCACTGCAGATGATCGACGCGGGCATCCTGTCGCCCAACACCCAAGGCGGCCCATCTGGTGAACTGGGCCACATGCAGTTTCTTGCGGGCAACTGGCTACGCTACCGGGTCGATGGCAACGGAGATGGCAAGGCCGATCCCTACAACGCAGTGGATGCAATGGCGACTGCGGCAAACATGCTGCGCCAGAATGGCTGGCAGCCCGGTCAACCCTACGGTGAAGGGACGCGCAACTACCGCGCTCTGACAAGTTGGAACGACAGCGGCAACTATCTGCGGGCGATCATCTATGCGGCGCAGCGCGCAGGCAGCTGATACAAATCCCACTGACGCGAAAGACGCGCAGCCAGACAGCAAAACTGGCTGGCTGCCGTATTTGATTTACAATTCAAGATTGCAGAACACGACAAAATACATCTTAGGTCAAAGATTTGCCACTTTTGGTGCGGTATTGTTAACCATTGAGTAACCATTGGTGAAGCACGATGGCACAACGACCAGTCACATCACTTGCAGCGCTCTTGCTGCAAAACGAAGCAGAAGATGCGTTCTATTCCCTGGCCGACCTGATACTGGCGTCCAAGCTGGGGGATCAGGCCAACACGCGCTCGATCACGTGGGATTGCGAAGATCTGGTCTTCATCGACTTTGATGATGTACGCATTGCCTTGCAATACGCCTCGCAGCTTGAAGGGTTGCCGTGCCGGATATCCCTGGCGCTTGGCCTCAGACCCGATACCACAAACGCACCGGATGTGGATTGCAACCGTCTGGCCCGACTTCTGGTTCAGCGCCTGTCAACCATGTTCGCCGTCAAGCTGGTACTGTGGCAGGAGACCACATGCGCGCCGACTGCCGATGTCATGGATGATTTTCAGGAAGAGCTTTCTGCAATCCATGACTATCTTGACTGCTATGTTGCCAATGTCTCCACCGACCCTGAAGGGGTGCACGCGCCGCTGAACAGTCAACAGCGCGAACCGACGTCCAAGGTCAAGGATGCCACAGAGAACGCCCTCTTTGATTTTTACGCTGACACGGTTCTGGAACGCACCCCCATCGCTGCCGAAGAACAAGAGCTCAGCGCGCCGATGCATGCATCAATGTATATGATGGCCTGCACGCTGCTCTTTCTGGTGCCAGCCATCGGAACCGGCCTGTTTTCCTATCTGGCGCTGCGCGACGGGCTGGACACAAGCCCGTTGATCACCTAAGGGATCCTCAGGATTGCTGCTTCCTGCCGTTCGCGGGGCTTGCCCATGGTGAAAGCAGCGCATGAAGGATTTGCACCCATTTGGACCAAGGGTCAAAAATCGGTGGCAATGCGAACACCCGGCGACACGATGACCCATAGACCCAATGGGACCAGACCATGTCACTTTCCAATCCCGGCACGCCCTTGCCCGGCATTACCGACCTGAAAGCGCAAGCCAAACGTCTGCGCGCCGCCATGTCCGATCACGGAACACCTATCTCACAAAGCACAGCGCTTGAAACCATCGCCCGGCAATGGGGCTTTCGCGACTGGAATACACTCAGCGCGCGGGCCCGGTCGGCTGATACGGTTACCAATCCGGGCTGGTTCGTCGGACAGCGCGTCGGCGGTCACTATCTCGGGCACCCGGTGTCCGGTGTCCTGAAAGCCGTTCGCGGCGCCGCGAAAGGCTTTTGCCATATCACCGTTGTCTTCGAC
>JBCCUH010000290.1:0-2762 GCA_039197405.1 Pseudomonadota bacterium | reverse complement strand
GTTGCCGCGCATGCAGGAATACCAGATCCCGACGCTGGATACCTGGACGTCCTACATTGGCATCATCGATATGGTCATCGAAGATCCCGAAACGATGGCGCCTTACTTCATGAACATTGCCTCGGACGAGGCGCTGGCGACGCTTTACATCAACTTTGGCGCGGATGTGCTGAAGGGGAAGATGGGCTTTGAAAGTGTTGTGATCCTCGCCGAAGACACCGCTTTTGGTCAGGCGATCACGGGCCTTGTGACAGAGGCGCTGGCGCCAGTCGCTGGTATCGAAGTGAAAGACACGATCATCTATGACATCGGCACCGTTGATTTTGCGCCGATCTTCTCCAAGGCGCAAGCCTCGGGTGCGGACTTCATCTATCAAGTCTCGTCCGTCAATTCTCAGGTGATCTCCAGCCAATACGTAAAGCTGCAAGTGCCCATGGCGATGACGGGTGTGAACGTGGCGGCGCTGGGTCTTGAGTATTGGGAAGACACAGGCGGCGCGGGCGGTGGTATTTCCACGCTCTCGCCGATCCCATCGGTGGGCTTCCCGCTTGATCCAGTCAGCCAGGGGTTCGTCGACACCTATCAGGCGAAATACGACAGCCGTCCGATGATGCCGCATTTCAACGGTTTCAACGCCTATCACGGCGTTAAGCAGGCGATGGCAGCAGCCGAAGCCGCTGGCGGGTTCGAGGCGCAGGCCTGGAACAAAGAGATGCTCAAGCAAGACCTCAAGCTTGAAAAAGACGGCAAGCTCTGGCTGCGCTATGGTTTTTGGCAGCACGGCGAGACCGAAGAAGTCACAGGTCGTACGTACCCGCAGAACGCGCGTTTCGATCTGACCGCGCCTTATGACGATGCGCAGCCTTCGATGGTTGTGATCCAATGGAAAGAAGATGGCAGCGTCGGGGTGGTTTACCCCTTTGAATACGCGAACACAGAGTTCGAATTGCCGTCCTGGGTCAAGTAACCCACGCCAACGTGCCCTGCGTGTTTCAGCACGCAGGGTGACCTCTCACAACATCTCAACAGGATTGCTTTGATGGCAGCCCATCCCTTGATGCAGGCGCATAATGCGCAGTTTGAGCGTCAGCATGTCCTGCTGGGCGGGTGCGTGCATGGGTTCATCGGCTATGCCGCCTCCAACGTCTATGTTATCGAGGGCCAGACAGAGCTTTGCATCGTCGATACGACCGAAAGCACTGGCGCCGCGACAAGCATCCTGCGCGATCTGCGCGAGATCACGGACAAGCCGATCAAGCAGATCCTCTACACCCATTCGCATCGCGATCATATCAGCGGCGCGTCTGTTTTTGCGGCGGATGGCACACCGGACATCATCGCATGGCACGGGTTTTCCTCTGACATCATCGGCGATCTGAGCGGCCCGCAGAAAGCCATCCTGCGCAGAACACGGGGGCAATTCGGCATCGGCCTTAGCTTTCCGGGCGAGCGTGTGAACCTTGGCTGCGGTCCAGGTGACAGGCCGATGGAGGGGCTGGGCGCGGGACATCTGCCGCCTACCGATTGGATCACAGAGCCTGACACGCTTTACGAATTGGCCGGTCGCGACATGCGACTGCTGCATATTCCGGGCGAGACGCCCGATCACATGCTGGTGTGGTTCGAGGATAAAAAGCTCCTGATTTCAGGTGATAATTTCTATCATGCCTTCCCCAACCTCTACCCCATACGCGGCTCGCGTTACCGCGATTTTGCTGCTCGGGCCGACGGGCTGGACGCGATGGTGGCTTTGCAGCCGGAAACTCTCTGCCCCGGCCATACGCTCCCCGTCACAGGACGCGCAGAGATCAGCGACCGGTTGACCAGTACCGCTGCCGCGATCCGTTATGTGATGGACGTGACCGAGGCCGGGATGATCGCGGGCACGCCTTTGGACGTCATTGTTGCAGAGGCCGCGCTACCTGAAAGCCTTACGCGCAAACCCTGGCTTGCGCCGCTTTATGGCCGCCTTGATTGGGCGATCCGCGCCTATGCGACGGGTACAGTCGGCTGGTTCGACGGGCATGCAACGAACATCGGACGTCTGCCGCCCAAAGACGAGGCGCGCAGGATCGTGGAGCTCGCAGGCGGCATCGGCGCCGTGTGGCGCGCGGCCCAAAGCGCCGATGATCCGCAGTGGCAGCTGGAACTGCTTGATCGGCTGGACGCGCTTGGCGAAGACACCACTGGACCACGCAAGGCGGCGCTTACCAAGCTCGCGGACGCGCAGATCAACCCCACCGCCCGCAACTATTACCTTGTCACCGCCCAAGCGTTGGAGGCATCCGCCCCATGATGCAAATCCTGATCCAGGGGCTGCTTCTCAGCGGTCTTTACGCCCTCATCGCGATGGGGTTCATGCTGATCTTCTCAATCGGTCGCACGCTGAACCTGGCTTATGGCGCCTATCTGATGGTCGGCGGTTACATGTATTTCTGGCTAAGCCAGCAGCTGGGCCTGCCCAAGATTATCGGGATCGGTGGCGCGGTTCTGGTCGGTGTCATCATGGGCCTGCTCAAGCACCGGCTGATCGTGAAAACGCTGAAAGGCGATCATGTCGCGGTGGAGATATCGACGCTGATTTTGGCGGTTGTTTTGCAGGCCGGCGTGGTGCTGGTCTTTGGCGATAGCTCGAAAATCCTGCTGCCGATCGTGCCCGGTGTCGTCACCGTTGCAGGGGCGCAGGTGACCTACAACATCCTTGTCGCCACGCTGATCAGCTGGGCCGTGATCATCGCGCTTTATCTCTTCGTGCGTGGCAC
>JBCCUH010000289.1:0-2767 GCA_039197405.1 Pseudomonadota bacterium | reverse complement strand
ACTCGCCCCTGCTCATACAGCGCCGCAACAGGCTCGGCTCGCGCGACCTTCCCGCGTGAGGCCCGCACCGCGCGGAACGGGACCAGAGGGTCCACCTGCCGCACCACCTCTTCCACCAGTTGTCCGCCCTGATTGACCTCGGCCACCAGCCGTTCGGCCCCGAATTCATCCATCGCGTCAATCGCCGCCTGCGCCCAGCCCGCCGGGCCAACGCCCTGCACCGTTCGGTCAGCCAGCACATAGGCGCGCCACTCCTCGGGCGGCCCCTGTACCTGAGCCCCCACGACCACGATCCCGCACGCATCCGCATCCGCCCCCGCCGTCACCGCCGGGTCCAGCGCTACCACGATGCGGTCCAGATCAGGCACCGCCTCAACCCGCGCCGCATCCAACATCGAACCCGTCCACAGCGCCCCCTCGGCATCCGACAGCAGGACCCCGTCCAATTCCTGCCGCCCAAGCCGCGTGCCCGCATAACGCGCGCGTACCTCGGCCAGAAACGACTCCGCCAGATTGGCTCGGTTCGCCTCGGTCGGCGCATGGGTCTGCACCGTGGACGGAGACGCCAGCAACTCTTTCAAAACCTTCACGTTGCGCGGCGTGGTGGTCACACAGACCCGAGGACGGTCCCCCAACCGCAAAGAAAATTGCAACATATCCCAGGTCTCGCCCGCCTTCTTCCATTTGGCCAACTCATCCACCCAGGCCGCATCGAATTGCGGCCCGCGCAGCCCCTCGGGATCATGCGCCGAAAACGCCTGCGCCTCAGCCCCATTTGGCCAGATCAGCTTGCGCTCTGAGGCTTTCCACACGGGCCGACGATCCGGCGGCGAGCACTGCAATATCCCGCTATCGCCAAAGATCATCACATCGCGCACCTGATCAAAGGTCTCGCCCACCAGCGCCACGCGACCGGCCTCACCCTTATTCAACGGCTTGGACCCTTCGACCATGGACCGCACCGACTCAGCCCCGGCCCGCGTTTTACCCGCACCACGCCCGCCCATGATCACCCATGACCGCCAGTCGCCCTCTGGCGGCAATTGATGCGGCAGCGCCCAGAATTCAAACAGGAAAGGGAGGGCGCACAGCCCTCCCTCCCCGATCTCACTCAGAAATCTGTCCTGCACCGCAGCAGGCGCGGAGGCGAGCCAACCTGCACCCGATTTCAAATCGAGCGCGCTCAAGGTCAAGCGCGTACCCCCCTTGGGCAATTCCGGCTTGTCTGTGATGTTGTTCGACAAAGCTTGTCTCCACTTTCTGGCAAGCTCGGATCAGCCCTTCCAGCTGACCGAGTTGCCTGGCTGAACCAGCAAGATCTGCATCCTCCCCGGCTCCGATCTGCCTGCGCAATTCTTCCGCTGCCTGGCGCAAACCGCGAATGGACATCTCGAGCGACTGCAAAAGTTCCGCCGTGCGTGACATCCGTTCTTCCGGGGTAATCAAAGTCATGTTTGCCTGTGACCTCATGCGTGAGTTTTCTCCGCACGAGAGAGATGAGAAACGGCCGCCGGGTCGCCCCGTGGCCGCTGCCCATTTCCTCTAGCATGGTACAGTTTCTATACAAATAAGTATGTAAAGTCAATGTGTTACGGAACATCTGCGCAACGGGCACCGCACGCCGAGTTAAGAATGACATGCAAAACACGTACGGATTAACCGCGCGCGATCTCCAGAAACGCGGCACTGACGATCAGCCCTGCGCCAACAAGTTCGCGCAGACCAAAAGGCTCTCCGGATAACAGCGCGGCCGAGATCAGACCAACCACAACCTCACTCATCAACAGCAAACCCACGCGCGCCGGGGTCAACCTGGTTGCAGGCCAGATGGTCAGATAAATCATCGGCAGGGTGTAAAATGCCGAGATCAAAGCGATCAAAAGGATGCTTTGCAGTGCATCACGTTCCAACAGCGCCACTGCCAGCCCGGACCCGAATGGCAGGCTTATCAAGGACAGGATCAACGCCCCTGAGATAAAGGCAAACACTTGCCCGGATACAGAAATCCCCGATGCGCGGTACAATCCAAGCGTACCCAGGGCCCAGGTCATTCCCGAAATCAATGCCAGCCAGTCACCGGTATTGCGCGGCCAGGGCATGCTCTGATCGTTGCCCAGAACAATGATCATGCCACCCAGGCCGAATAACAGTCCCAGCAATCGTACCGCATCCAGACGTTCGCCCAGAAAAATCAGACCCAGAATGGTTCCCCAGACAGGTGTCAGATAAAACAGCAGGATCGACCGGACGACATCGGTGTACACCAGACTGATTGTGAAAAGGCTGAACGCAGCGCCGGTAAAAGCTCCGCTGAACATCAGACCGCGCCAATCATGGAACACCATCAACCGCTGGCGCCACAGTATCGGCACCATAACGATCAAGGCCGAGGTGTACATCACGATCCCCGGCCAGGCGCCGTCCAGGCCCTGGTCCACAAAATAGCGAACCGGGATCCAGTACAGACCCCACATCGCTCCGCCAAACACCAGCGCAATACTGGCTGTCCTGATGTTCGACCCCTGCGTTTCCCTGAGCGCCATCATCAAATCCGACACATGCCTCGTTCGGTGCCAGAACCTAATCCCAGCCGATCACTGTCACCAAAAACCCGAATGGCCGAACGAAAAACAAAAGGCCAGCGGAAAGTTGCCCGGCGTGTGCACCAGCGGACACGACAGCAACACCTGCTTGACAATTCCACCGCAAAGCCGCATGACGCCGCCAAACAGCGCTGAAGCGTGAGCATCGGCGGCGGCACCTTAGT
>JBCCUH010000288.1:0-2768 GCA_039197405.1 Pseudomonadota bacterium | reverse complement strand
CCAGTGGCGACGGCACAGGGACACATAAGTCTCGTTCCCGCCAATCTGGACCTGCGCCCCGTCGGTTAGCGCGTTTCCCTGATCGTCCTGCCGGATCACCATCGTGGCCTTCTTTCCACAATGGCAGATCGTGCGCACTTCGCGCATCTCGTCGCTAAGCGCCAGCAGCGCGGCGGATCCCGGAAACAGCTTGCCTCTGAAATCCACGCGCAGCCCGTAGCACATGACCGGCACGTTCAGATCATCCACCGCGCGCGCCAGTTGCCAGACCTGTTCTTCGGACAGAAACTGGGCCTCATCAATGAAAACACAGGCGCAGGGACCGGCGGCGATCCGCCGATCAATCTTGTCATAAAGATCATCGCTACCATCGAATGTGTCCGCATCCTTGCCAATGCCGATGCGGCTGGCGATGCGCCCTTCGCCTGCGCGTTTGTCAAACTGCGCAGTGAGCAGGTAAACCTGCATGCCGCGTTCGATATAGTTGTGCGCGGCCTGCAACAGCACAGTCGACTTGCCGGCATTCATGGTGGAGAAGTGAAAATAGAGCTTGGCCATAAGCGCTATGTGCCGCGCAGCGCGCGCGCTTGCAAGGGACTGGATCGCAGTTTGGGCGGCTCTTTCGAAGGTCGGATACGGGCTGGCAGCAGCCTGTCGGCCCGCATCCGGTTACTCGTAACGGTCTGACTTTTGGGCCGCAGCAGCAGTTCCGGCCCGGATTTCTGTCAGGTTTCACAAGCCCTGCAACGTGCAGAGGCGTCACTCGCATGATCCCAAAACCCTTGGGATGTTTACTTTTCTCACGTATAGCGACATGGATGCATGGGAAACGTGGGCAAATCTTCCCCCGTGCATTGCCGAGGGCGAGTAAAGGACTGAGTTATGGGAAGTGTCGGGAGCTACCTGAAAAAGCACACTGAGGCGTTGGTCAAGGATGTGGGGATCGAACCCGCCTGCGTGCTGACCGGCAAATCAAAGGCGACGCTGGGTCGATATTACTCGGATTCCGAAGAACACACGGACAGGTTCATCCCGGTTGATGCTGTGGCCGCTCTGGAAGAGGCATCGTCCTATCCGCATGTCACGGCGGCGCTTGCAGAGCTGAAAGGCATATCCTTGTCCTTCGATGAACGGCGCAGAAACACCGAAGGCAAGGGCGGAATCAATCAGGACGTTGTTGCGCTGAGCCAGCGATTTGCGATGCTCATGGGCGAATACAACCAGTCCATCGAAGATGGCGTGATTTCGGTGAATGAAGCCAAGCGCCTTTTGAAGGAAACACTGGCGTTGCAACAGGTGCTGATCGACATGAAGCTTCATCTCGAAGACGAACAGGCCAGCTGAGGTTTCGACGTATTGGCAGGATGAAAAAACCCCGCGCCGGGCGCGGGGTTTTTTCGTGGCCTCGTGTGCTTGGCACGCGAGGCCCCCTGATTGGTAGGGCGGGCTCTTACACGAAGAACTGTGCGCCATTCGCGGAAATGGTCGAGCCGTTGACAAAGCCGGCGTCATCGGACGCCAGGAACGACACGCAGCGGGCAATCTCTTCAGGTTCGCCCAGGCGACCTGCGGGGATCTGGCCGATGATGCTTTCGCGCACTTTCTCGGGCACTGCCATGACCATTTCGGTCGCGATATAGCCGGGGCAAACCGCGTTAGCAGTGATGCCGGCGCGCGCGCCTTCCTGCGCGAGGGACTTAACGATGCCAAGATCACCGGCCTTGGTTGCGGCATAGTTCACCTGCGCGAACTGCCCTTTCTGACCGTTGATCGAAGAGATCACCACGACGCGGCCAAACTTGCGCTCGCGCATGCCGGGCCAGATCGGGTGCACGGTGTTGAACACACCCGTCAGGTTGGTGTCGATCACCTGCTGCCACATCTCTGGCGTCATCTTGTGGAAGGGCGCATCGCGGGTGATGCCCGCGTTCGCCACGACGATGTCGATGGCGCCGAGATCGGCCTCGACCTGTTCGATACCGGCTTTGGAGCTGTCGTAATCGCCCACGTTCCACTTGTATGTCTTGATGCCTGTTTCCGCGGTGAAGGCGGCTGCTGCCTCGTCATTGCCTGCGTAAGTCGCGGCGACGGTGCAGCCATCGGCTTGCAATTGTTTCGAAATGGCCGCGCCGATGCCGCGCGATCCGCCTGTTACCAGTGCAACTCTTGCCATTGGGATTCTCCAGAATTTGATTTGGCTCGGTAACGTTGTTACCGAATGCGCAAGTGATGCGCAATATTGTTACTCAGGTAATTTGCCCCGCCAGACCTAATGGTCAATGACGGGGCATCTGTACTTACCCGCGTTCCAGGCACATGGCGACGCCCATGCCGCCACCGATGCAGAGCGTCGCAAGACCTTTCTTGGCATCGCGGCGCTTCATTTCGAAAAGCAGCGTGTTCAGGATGCGCGCGCCGGAAGCTCCGATCGGGTGCCCGATGGCGATGGCGCCGCCGTTCACATTCACGATCTCGGGATCCCAGCCCATGTCTTTGTTGACCGCGCAATCCTGGGCGGCGAAGGCTTCGTTGGCCTCCACAAGATCAAGGTCTTCAACCTTCCAACCCGCCTTCTCGAGCGCTTTGCGAGAGGCGTAGATCGGGCCCACGCCCATGATCGACGGATCAAGGCCCGCCGTGGCATAAGCGGCGATGCGTGCCAGCGGCTCAATCCCGCGCTTTTCAGCGTTTTCCGCCGTCATGCAAAGCACGCCCGCTGCCCCGTCGTTGAGGCCCGAGGCGTTGGCTGCCGTCACAGAGCCCTCTTT
>JBCCUH010000287.1:0-2773 GCA_039197405.1 Pseudomonadota bacterium | reverse complement strand
GTCCGCATGCTCGCCGCCATTGATGATGTTCATCATGGGTACTGGCAGGGTGCGTGCGGAGGTGCCGCCCACATAACGAAAGAGCGGCTGGGTGCAGAAATCCGCTGCCGCCTTGGCAACCGCAAGGCTGACGCCCAGAATAGCATTAGCCCCCAGACGCGCTTTGTTGGGTGTGCCATCCAATTCGATCATCGCCGCATCGATGCTTTCCTGCTCGGTCGCATCCATGCCGACCAGTTCTTCTGCAATCTCGCCATTAACGGCGGCGACCGCCTCAAGAACGCCCTTGCCCATGTAGCGGGCCTTGTCGCCATCGCGTTTCTCGACAGCTTCATGCGCGCCGGTGGAGGCGCCCGACGGAACGGCGGCACGGCCCATAGTTCCATCTTCCAGGATCACGTCGACTTCCACGGTCGGGTTGCCCCGGCTATCGAGAATTTCGCGGGCGTGGATATCGATGATCGTGCTCATGGCGAGGCTCCTTGGGTTGGGTCTGGCGCTGTCCTACACGGGCGGGAGGGTGCTGAAAACCCTGTTAGCGCATCAATTGTTATCGCTAACAGATGCTTTGCGCTCTCGCCACATGACAAAAAGCCCCGACCCGATGACGATCGCAGCGCCGATAAGGGTCAGAATATCCGGCCGTTCAGCAAAGAAAACGATTGCGATAATCAGCGCAAAGAGCAGCCGCGAATAGCGAAATGGCGTTACCGCAGAAACGTCGCCCAGCCGCATGGCCGCGGTGATAGCGTAATACGCACCGGCATTGGCAATGGAAGCGACGCCAACTGTTAACCATCCCAGAGCGGAAGGGTTTTCATGCGGGCCTGTGAAGGGCAGCATGACAATCCCGGCAGGGATAAGGGCAAACATGCCCCAGGCAGCCATCTGCAAAGTTCCGATGCTGACCGGCGTGATCCGCGTCACCAGATCGCGCAGAGCCAGGCCCAGTGCCGCCGCCAGTGCCAGAGCCGCGCCAAGCGACAACCCGCCCTCGCTGGGACGCAGCATCAGCAGGACCCCGACGAGACCGATCAGTACGGCAGCCCATCGTCTGGGGCCAACGGTTTCGCGCAGCACCACTGCGGCACCGATGGTGACAAAGAGCGGGACAGCTTGCGTGATGGAAATGACCAGCGCCAAAGGCGCCATTGCCAGGGCGCTGACCATGCAGATGGCCGTGACCGCTTCGACGCTGTTGCGAAGCGCTACAGGGCCTGACAGAAAGCTGCGCGAGAATACGGACTGTCCGCTGCGATGTGCCATGACCGCAAATAGCACGGCAGCGGGTGTTGCCATGAAAATCAGGATCTGGGCGATAGACATGTAATCTGACGCCGTTTTCACCATCGCGTCGCCCACGGCAAAACCCGCCATGGAAAGTGTCATCAGCGCAATTGCGCGCGCGTTTTCCAAACTCATTTGCTTTCAGGCTTGAGGGGCACACCGTAAAGTTCCAGTTTGTGCCCCTTGAGCTGATAGCCGAGCTTGCGGGCGATGCGCTCTTGCAGGTCCTCGATCTCGGCATCGACAAATTCGATCACCTCACCTGAATTCATGTCAATCAGGTGATCGTGGTGGTCGCGCTCTGCGTCTTCGTAGCGCGCGCGCCCGTCGCCAAACTCAAGCTTGTCAAGAATGCCGGCCTCTTCGAAAAGTTTCACTGTCCGGTACACGGTCGCAATCGAAATGGCGCTATCGAGCGCGGAGGCGCGGGAATAGAGCTCTTCCACATCGGGGTGGTCGGCGCTGTCTTCAAGCACTGTCGCGATGATCCGGCGCTGACCCGTCATGCGCAGACCCTTGGCCTCGCAACGCTCGATGATGGTTTCGACCATGGGGTGGCTCCGGATCAAAGTTGTGACCTGCCCGTGTTACCCGAGGGCGCGGGCAGGGGAAAGGGCTCTTTGGTTGACATGAAGGCGCAAAACCCCCATGTGCACCGCCAAGCGCGCGGCATCCTCGCGGCGACCTACAGGACATCTCCATGACCGATTTTGCCGATATGGGCCTGCCGAAACGGCTGGTCGCACGCCTGTCCGAACTGGGCATTGACGCACCCACACCTATTCAGGCGCGTGCAATCCCGGAAGCGCTGAACGGGCATGATGTGCTGGGGCTGGCGCAAACGGGCACTGGCAAGACAGCCGCCTTCGGGCTGCCGCTGGTGACGCTTTTGGCGGAGTACAAAGGAAAGCCTGCGCCGAAGTCGGTGCGCTCGCTGATCCTCGCACCAACGCGCGAATTGGCGGCGCAGATCGCCGAGCACATGAAGGCTTTCACGCAAGGCACGCCCTCGAAGGTTGTTCTGGTTGTGGGCGGCGCCTCGATCAATGTGCAGTCCAAACGGCTGGAGAAAGGCTGCGATCTTCTGGTTGCCACACCGGGCCGTTTGCTGGACCTGCTCGACCGGGGCGCGCTGACTTTGCAGGACGCCAGCTTTCTGGTGCTGGATGAGGCCGATCAGATGCTGGATCTTGGGTTTATCCACGCGCTGAGGAAGATTGCAGCGCTGTTGCCCGAAGATCGTCAAACGATGCTGTTTTCGGCGACCATGCCCAAGCAGATGAACGAAATCGCCAACGCCTATCTGAAAAGCCCGCGCCGCATTCAGGTGGCCCCGCCGGGCAAGGCGGCGGACAAGGTTACGCAAGGTGTGCATTTCATTGCCAAGGCCGAGAAAACTGGCCTGCTGATCGAGCTTTTGGACAAGCACCGCAGTGACCGGGCGATCATCTTCGGTCGCACCAAACACGGGATGGAGAGGCTGAGC
>JBCCUH010000286.1:0-2778 GCA_039197405.1 Pseudomonadota bacterium | reverse complement strand
CGGACACTGTCGCCTCGATCTCTTGCTCCGCGCGCTGGATACGTTTCAGGGCGCCTTCCAGCAGGCCGGTATAGGGTTGATCGGCCATCTGGAAGAAATCCTGACGCTCGCCCGCAAGGCCGATGCGCTTGATCAGGCCCCGATCTTCCAGCAGGCGCACACTGGAGCTGACGCTGCCGCGACTGACCTGCAGCTCTTCGGCAAGCCTGCCAAAAGAGACTGGCGCCCCGTCGAACATCAAAAGACCGAAGACGCGCCCGGCGATCTTGGGCAGGCCCTCGCCCTGGGCGATCTGGCCCACCTTTTCGATGAAGTCTGCCCGGGTTTTGTCTACGTCTGCCAAGGGGGATCTCCAATCTGTGTTGAAGACGGTACATAGGTATTCAGGCGCGGCGGTCAAGTTTGTTCAGTTGAAACTGAACAAGATACGTCGCGTTATCTACCGCAAGTGATGGGCAGTGCCCCGGGCGGCAAGGACCGGCCCGCGCGGCCGCCTGCCGGATGCGCCGGTGCGCGCAGTCAGGATGCTTTGCTGAGCGCTGCGGGCACTGCATCGCGGGTGGCACGGGCGCCTGTGTCGGCGGCCAGATCGGCATCGAAGTCTGCGATCAGCTTGTTGCGTTTGGCGCTGCGGTAGAGGGCGATATGGCGGCGTGCGCGCGATACGGTCAGGCAGGGTTTGGCAGCCGGGCCGTTCAGTGAAATATCGTGTTCCTGCGCGCCATCGGGCAGGCTGTATTGTTCGCAGATCATCCGTTTTTGCCAGGGCTACAGAGTGTCCAGAACCATGCGGCCAATCAAAAGCGTCTCTGAATAGGCGCCGTTGACGCGGACGATTTCATGCGCGTCGCAGGCGAAATGCACCCATGTCATGCGTTTGCGTCCGCGCATGACGCGGATGCCGGGCCAGCCGGTGAGCGCCTTGGCCGGCACCAAAGCGGCACCGGAAAAGACTGCCGCCATCTGATCATTGCCGCCCACCAGGATCCGGTGCTGGGGCGAGACGATCAGATCGCGGGCGGGGCGGTTCGGGCCAAGGGCGTGGGCGGCGATCAGGATGGGGGCGTCGTCATCAGGGCGGTCGGGCGGCATGGTTTGCGTGCGCAGCCAGCGGATTTCCTGACAGCCATGTTCCAGCGTCAGGACCCTGTCGCCGATGGCCAGATCGCCGATGCGGCGCGGGCCTTGCAGCGTGTCAATCTCGCAATCGGCGCTGAAACAGACCACAACGGACGACGAGCTGGTGCCATAGGTGATGGACGTGTATCCGTCACCGACGATCCGTTCAACCGTGACGTCCCTGACCTGCAAGCCATTGGGAAACTTTAAAAATGTATCACCATTGTCGGTCTGGTACACGCTGACGACCGTGGACTGCACATCGCCGTTTTCATCGGTATAGCTGACCTCGTAGCGCCCGGCGCTGTCCAGCGCGTTGGTTTCGGGGCCATTGCCCTTGTCATAGGTGAACGTATCCGCCGATTGGTTGTTGTCATCGGTCTGCAACTGGCCGTCGCCATCATCATCGGTTTGGGTGACGATGATGTTTTCAATCTCCGAGTTGCCGTAGTGGCCATAAACGGCGTTGGGGTTTTCGCTGTCATGATCGGATTCATCGGTGTCAATATCCGGCAGGTTGCCGATGTAGATGAACTGTGACGAGGTGGAAGGCATGCGGCGTCCTTGGATATCCGGGGCAAACTCGGGTCAAAACGAGCCGGTGCGGCGCGATCTGCCGCGAAGGCTTAGCGGCAAAAACTTGAAATTCGCTTAAGCGGAACGCGGATACACAGGTTGCCGGGCGTCTTTCGGCCTGCGCTGGGGCGCCGCAATCCGCGTGTAGTGAAAAATGCAACCGGTTGCAAAAATTCCGAATAGAGGTAGAGTATGTCTCGAATCAAGCGAAGGAGTGCATCTGCACATGCAACTAGCGCTCAATCACATCACGGCTGCGAGGGTCACTGTCGCGACGCTTTTCGAGATGGCGCAGGCGCTGGGCGCGGTGGGCTATGGCGGTGCGGTTTCACTCGAAGCTTTTGCGCCAGAGGTGCAGGCCATGGACGATCCGCTGCCGTCACTTTCGCAGACATTTGCATTCATGACCGGTCAGGACGCCCGAACGGCAGCATGACAGGATATCACAGAACACCCTGAAATTGGGGTCCCGGTATGGATAGTCTCGTGCGCCGGGCACGACATGGGAGGAAAACTAATGAAAAAAGCACTACTGGCAACAAGCCTTGTTGCGTTGATGGGCACGGCGCCTGCGACGTTTGCTCAGGAAATCGGTGCGACGTTCTCGCGGTTCGATGACAACTGGCTGACGGTTCTGCGAAACGGCATGGAAGAATATGCGGGCACTATCGACGGTCTGTCCTACCAGCAGGAAGACGCATCCGACGATCTGGCCAAGCAGATCGACCAGGTAAAGAACTTCGTCGCGCAGGGCGTCGATGCGATCATCGTCAACATCGTGGACACCTCTGCAGGTGCGGCGGTTTCCGCAGCGGCTGGCGACACGCCGCTGGTCTATGTGAACCGCGAGCCTGACAACGTGAACGAGCTGCCCCCGACCCAAGCGTTCGTGGCGTCCAACGAGATCGAGTCTGGTACTTTGTCCGCCTTCGAGGTCTGCAAGAACCTGCGCGCAGAGGGCAAAGGCAACGGCGCACGCGGTTATCTGATGAACGGTCAGCTGACCAATCAGGCGGCGGTGCAGCGGTCCAAGGACGTGCATGACGTCATCGGCATGGACATGTGTAACTTCATGGAGATCAT
>JBCCUH010000285.1:0-2782 GCA_039197405.1 Pseudomonadota bacterium | reverse complement strand
GTTCGACCTGATCGTCTCCAACCCGCCTTATATTGCACTGAACGAATGGGCGGGATTGGACCGTGATGTGGCCAGGTTCGATCCCAGGATTGCCCTGACGGACGAGGGTGACGGTCTGGACGCGTATCGCGTGATCACCAAGGGTGCGCCGGGGCGTCTGGCCGCGGGCGGTGTTCTGTGTGTCGAGATCGGCTGGACGCAGGGCGCGGATGTAACGGCGCTTTTTCAGCAGGCAGGCTTTCTGGAGGTTGGCGTGATCAAGGATATGGCCGGGCGCGACAGATGCGTGATGGGGCGCAGACCTGCCTGAGCGCCCCCTTAATCAGATGCGCATTGGGCACATATGCGCCCATCTGGCCTATTATTGTTGTTTTTTGCGCAGTCTGCGCTTGCAGTGTGGTGCCGCGCATGTTTAATGGATCGCGTTATCCGGGCGATACAATGCGTCAAGGTATCCCGGAAAACGCCAAGCCAAGACAATTCGAAACCACTGGCGTTCGCGCAATACGCGCATTGAGGTTTCCCTAAAGACGACATCAGGCCGGACAGAAGGCACTATGAGATCATCAAAATCCCGCTCGCGGAAAAATAACCGCAACCGTCCCCAGAATGGCGGCAATATCCCCAATCGCGTCTTTGACAGCTCGGGGCCGGAAGGCAAGGTGCGCGGCACGCCGCAGCAGATCATCGACAAATACACCCAGCTTGCCCGCGATGCGCAGCTGGCGGGCGATCGGGTTGCGACCGAGAACTTTTATCAGCACGCAGAACACTATCTGCGGCTTTTGGGAGAGGCGCAGAAGGAAATTGAAGCGCGTCGCGAACAGCAGGAACGTGAAAACCGCGAACGTCAGGCAGAGCGGGATCGCGAACGTGCAGAACGTGACGCGCAGCGCGCGCAGCAGGCTGTGGAAGATGCCGGCGCGGGCGAGCAGCCGCAGCCTGATGTGATCGACGCGTCTGCGGATACCTCCGGAGGCGACAGCGGGCTGGTGGAAACGCCGGAAAGCAAACCGCGCAAACCGCGCGCTCCGCGCCGTCCCCGCAAAAAACCAGAGGCGCCAGAGGCTGCGGCAACGCCGGAAAGTACACCCACGCCGGATGCCGCTGAATAAGGGCGTTCAGGATTGGGTGTCGAACCTGCCGATCCGTCTTTTCCAGAACCGCTTTAGGGAGGCGCCGCGCGCCTCCTTTTTCGTATCGCACAACCTATTGCCGCGCATGCCGATAACTTCGGCGTAACTGTCCCGTCAGCCGGCTTTGCGAATGATGTAGACCTGCGCGGCACCAGTTTCGCCTGTGCTGATCAGTGCGTGACCGCTTTCGGTACAAAAATGCGGAACGTCCACAATCGCTGCCGGATCATCGGCGTGCATTTCCAGCTCATCGCCGGGGTCAAGCGCCGCCAGCCGCTTGCGCGCTTTCAGAACGGGTCGGGGGCACAGTAGCCCGGTGGCATCCAAAGTGTGTCGCATGGCCCTTCACATAGGTGCGATATTTCAGCCTGTCCACGGGGTTGTGACTTTTAACCCGGACGCGCCTTGGGCTAAGTGGCGTCATGTTCGGAATCGAGATCATCTCGGCAGGGCTGCTGCCTGCCATGTTCGTGGCTTTGCTCGCAGGGATCATCTCGTTTCTGAGCCCCTGCGTCCTGCCCATTGTTCCCCCTTATCTTGCATTCATGTCCGGGCTGACGGTACCCGAGATGCAAGGCACGAGCGCCGCGCGAAGGCAAACGGGTCTTGCGGCAGTCTTTTTCGTGCTGGGGCTCAGCACCATCTTTTTGCTGCTGGGCTTCACCGCGTCTGTTTTCGGTGCGTTCTTTTTGCAAAATCAGGTGCTGTTCGGGCAGGTCGCCGGTGTCGTGATTATCGTGTTCGGCCTGCATTTCCTGGGTGTCTTCCGCATCCCCTTTCTGGACCGCGAAGCGCGGCTTGATGCAGGTGACAGGGGCGGCAGTGCCTTTGGCGCCTACGTTCTGGGGCTGGCGTTCGCCTTCGGCTGGACCCCCTGCATCGGCCCGCAGCTGGGTGCGATTCTGTCGCTGGCAGCATCGGAGGCGGATGTGGCGCGCGGCACGCTGCTGCTGGGTGTCTATGCGCTTGGCCTAGGCATCCCGTTTCTTCTGGCTGCGTTTTTCATCGACCGGGCCATGGGCGTGATGACCCGGCTCAAACGGCACTTGGGGCTGATCGAGAAAATCTCGGGCCTGCTGCTGATCGCGGTCGGTGTGGCCATGGTGACCGGCGCCTTTGCGGCGATGGCCTATTGGCTGCTGGAAACTTTTCCCGCGTTGGGTCTTGTAGGATAACGACAAACTCTTGCCAAAATGGCGCTCTAGGCTGACACTCACGGGTAAAAAGGGCGTGGGTTGATGAGCAAGACGGGGCACTCGGTGAAGCGAAGGCAGGTGTTTTACATACCTGGCTACGACCCGTTTCACCCGCGCCGCTACCGAGAGCTTTATCGCAAGGAAAGCGCCGCGCAGGCGGAGATCTCTGGTTATGAGATCGGCCTGAAACCCAAGCAGGGCAAAGGCCCCTATGGCTGGCACGTCAGCACGCAGATTGGCGGCGCGGATGTCGAAAGCGATGTTGAGGTGCTCTATTGGGCGGATCTGGTCAAAGACAGCATGAACATGGGGATCTTTGCGACCTACCAAATCATGCTGCGCACCGCGTGGGCCTATATCGGATCTGGCGCTTTATGGCGTTTGATGCGGCTGCGCAAAGGCCCTGTGATTGCGGCGCTTTACCCGGTGGGGTTTCTGCTCGTGCAGGCG
>JBCCUH010000284.1:0-2793 GCA_039197405.1 Pseudomonadota bacterium | reverse complement strand
GATGGCCTTTCTGATGAGCTCTCTGTTGATATTACTCAGATTGCTTCTGTTTCGGAGGAGACTATGGTTCTCTTGTTGAACCAGGGTGGACCTGCTGGAACAGGTGGTGTTGACCTTCACCGAAGAGGCGCTCAGCGCGATTGCCAAACGCGCCATTGAACGCAAAACCGGCGCCCGCGGATTGCGCTCGATCCTCGAAGATATTCTGCTCGATACGATGTTCGATCTGCCGGGTCTGGACAGCGTGACAGAGGTCGTCGTCAATGATGAGGCGGTCACATCCGATGCGGCGCCGCTGATGATCCATGGCGAGCGCGAAAAAGAATCTGCCGAGGCTGGCTAAACACCGCCCGGCGGCAGGATCAGGCTGGACCTTTCCGGCCTGATCGGGCATAGGATGACTGCGTCAATCGGAGGCTTTCATGGGCATCGGCAGCAGTATTTTGCGTTTGTTCACATGGTGGGATGGTCAAACCCTGAACACCCAGCTTTACACCTGGCGCAAAGGCCACCGCGTGGGCGAGGACGAACAGGGCAATGTGTTCTACCAGTCTGCCGATAAATCGCGCCGCTGGGTGATTTTTAACGGTGAGGCCGAAGCAAGCCGGATCAGCCCCGAATGGCATGGCTGGCTGCACAAGACCTTCGACAGCCCGCCCACCGAAGCGCCCCTGCCGCATAAATCCTGGGAAAAGCCGCATCAGGAAAACCTGACCGGCACCGCGCTGGCCTATGCGCCATCAGGCTCGATCCGCCGCCTGGACCCTGCGCCGCGCGATGACTACGAGGCCTGGAGCCCGGAGTAACAGACAGCATCGCCTGTCCCCTGAGAGGTTGCATAGATGTCTGAAAACAAAACAGAAATTGCCGTCGGTGGTGCCGTTTTGGTGGTCGCAGCCGGGTTTTTGCTCTACGCGGCGCAGGTCGCCGGGCTGTCCACGGGCGGCGCCAACTACCCGCTGATCGCCAGTTTTCGCTCTGCCGAAGGGGTCAGCGTCGGTACCGATGTGCGGCTGGCCGGCGTCAAGGTCGGCACCGTCTCCGGGCTTGACCTCAACCCCCAGACTTTTCGCGCCGATGCAACGCTTGCGATCCGCGAAGACGTCGACATTCCCGATGACAGCGCGATCCTGATTTCCTCCGAAGGGTTGCTCGGCGGCACCTTTGTCGAGATCCAGCCGGGTGGGTCCCCCTTCAACTTTGATCCGGGCACCGAAATTCAGGACACGCAAAGCGCGGTCAGCCTGATCACGCTTTTGCTGAAATTCGTCTCGGGCGGAGACAGCGAGTGATCCGCGCAACGTGCCTCGCTGCGGCCATGCTGCCGCTGGCGGCTACCGCGCAACAGGCGGCATCGCCGGGCGACGGAGCGGTTTTGCGCGCGCTTGATAAGGTCAGCGGCCAATCCACGAATTACGAATTGGCGCGTGGGCAGTCGGTGGAACTGGGCCAGCTCACCGTGCGCCTGCGTGAATGCCGCTACCCGCAGGGCGACGCCACCGGGGATGCCTTCGCCTATCTTGACGTGACCGAAACGGGCAGCGCCGAGATCGTGTTCAGCGGCTGGATGATCGCCTCTGCCCCCGCGCTCAACGCGATGGAACACGCGCGTTACGACGTCTGGGTCCTGCGCTGCAAAACCTCCTGAGCGGTCGGCAACTGGCCTGCACCAAACTGCGCAGTTTGCTGCAGCGCCGCGTGCAGGCGTGCGTGATAGGTTGACCGGCTGATTTCCACCGCGCCCAGACTGGCCAAATGATCGGTGATGAACTGCGTGTCAAATAGGGTAAACCCCTGCCGCGCCAGATGCGTCACCAGATAGGCCAGCGCCACTTTCGACGCATCGCGTTCGCGCGAAAACATGCTTTCACCGAAAAACGCCGTGCCCGCCGTGACGCCATAAACGCCGCCAACAAGCGCGCCCTGCGTATTCCAGATCTCCAGCGAATGGCCATGACCCATGCGGTGCAAGCCGTTGTAAAGACTGGCAATCCCACCACTGATCCAGGTTTCCTCACGCGCGGCGCAGGCGGCGACGACTTCGGCGAAAGCCTGATTGCGCGTAACGGTCCAGGGGGCGGAGCGGATGCGTTTGGCCAGCGAACGCGATACGCGAAACCCATCCAGCGGTATGACCCCCCGCATACGCGGATCAACCCAGAACACCTCGTCATCATCGCGATTTTCCGACATCGGAAAAATGCCCGCCTGATACGCGTGCAAAAGCATCTGCGGCGTCAGAACCGGACCGGTATCGTCGCGCATGGCTCGTCTCCGGGATACGCAAGGCGGCCCATGTCAGCCGTCTTGCAGATTATGCTCCAGCCAATGCTCCAGCCAGTGGATGTTGTAGTCACCGGTATGGATATCACTTTCCGCCAGCAGAGCATGAAACAGCGGCACGGTCGTGTCCACGCCATCCACGATAAGCTCGCCCAATGCGCGGTTCAACCGGGCCAGCGCCTCGGTGCGGTCGCGGCCATGGACGATCAACTTGCCAATCAGGCTGTCATAGAAAGGCGGTATCGAATAGCCGTCATAAAGCGCCGAATCCATTCGCACACCAAGTCCGCCAGGCGCATGATATTGCGTGATTTTTCCGGGGCAGGGGGCAAAGTTCGGCAGACGCTCGGCGTTAATGCGCACCTCGATGGCATGGCCGTTGATCTTCAGATCATCCTGCCCGAAGGACATTGGCATGCCCGCAGCCACACGGATCTGTTCGCGCACCAGATCGACGTCAAAGATGGCTTCGGTCACCGGATGCTCGACCTGCAGACGGGTGTTCATCTC
>JBCCUH010000283.1:0-2794 GCA_039197405.1 Pseudomonadota bacterium | reverse complement strand
GCGAGAACCCGGACCTTGTACAGATGGTTCCGGCCCCGGGGTCGAAGGAGAAAACGCAACGACTGATGGAAACATGTGACATGGTCGTTGCAACCGGCAGTCAAAACAACGTGCATCGCGCACAGACGGCAGGCACCCCGGCGGTGGCTGTTGGCGCAGGGAATGTCACGGTCATTGTGGATGAAACTGCCAATTTGGCAGAAGCGGCGGAGAAGATCCGCGCCTCCAAGACCTTCGACAACGCGACCTCTTGTTCGTCCGAAAATTCGGTCGTGGTCGTGGATGCAGTCTATGACGCCTTTGTGGCCGAGATGGCCCGCAGCGGCGGCGCGCTGATCACGGATGACACGAAAGTCACTGATAAGCTCTGGGTCAAGGGTCATCTGAACCCGCAGGCCATTGCCCGCGACGCTGATGCGATGATCGATGCGCTGGGCCTGACCGGCGATGTCCCCGCGGGGACAGAGTATCTGGCGGTCGAAACAACGGGCATCGGGCGGGAGCATCCTTTGTCGGGTGAGAAACTCAGCCGGGTGCTGACCGTTTACAGGGCCAGCGATTTTGACGAGGCGGTCGAGACCACCCGCAAGATCCAGCTGCATCAGGGGCGCGGGCATTCGGTGGGCATTCATACCAGCGATCAGAGCCGGCCCGAGATGCTGGCGCAGGCGATCCCTACCAGCCGCGTGATCGTCAATCAGGCGCATACTTTCGCCACCGGCGGCGCGTTCACTAATGGCATGCCTTTCTCGCTGTCGATGGGTTGCGGCTCATGGGGCGGCAATTCGATCGACACCAATGTGCATTGGCGCCACTTCATGCAGACCACCAAGGTGGTGCGGGAAATCCCGGCCAATGAACCCGCCCCCGAAGACATTTTCAAAAGCTACTGGGATGCGGTCGGGAAATGATCTTCTCGCCGGATCATTCGCCAGGCGGCACAGTCAGAGACTGGCTGGATGCGCGCGCCGGTGATGGCGGCGTCGCTGTCGTTTTCCCCGAAACCGGCGAGAGGCTGACATGGGACGGCTTGCAGGCCGAGGCGGCGCGGATGGCGCAAGGGCTATATGCCAAAGGAGTGCGCAAAGGCGACAGCGTCGCGATCATCCACCCCAACGGAAAAGCGGGCGTGCTGGCGCTTTACGCGGCACTTTACGGCGGTTTTCGCGCGACGATGATCAACCTCGCAGCAGGCCCGGACGCGATTGCCTATGCGCTAGAGCATTCAGGCGCGCGCGTGGCTTTCGTTCACGAAAGCCAGATCGCGATTTTTGAAAAAATCGCCCCCCCCGGTATCGAGCGGATCGACGTAAATTCCCTGAGGGGCACCGCGCTGTTACCGGACGTTGCACCCGAAGATCACGCGCTGCTGATGTATACCTCCGGTACCACAGGCAAACCCAAGGGCGTCGTGCACACCCACGCCAGCCTGCTTGCGGGCGGCTGGACCACGGCCATCGCGCATGCGCTCAGCCCGCAGGATCGCGGCTTTTGCGTGCTGCCGATCTACCACATCAACGGGCTG
This sequence comes from Pseudomonadota bacterium, assembly GCA_039197405.1. GTDB lineage: Bacteria > Pseudomonadota > Alphaproteobacteria > Rhodobacterales > Rhodobacteraceae > Planktotalea. Next base: position 1,269 of record JBCCUH010000283.1, on the reverse strand, counting down.
TGCGTGACGGTCATGGGATCGCTGGTTTCCGGCGGATCGCTGGCGATGGTGCCCAAATTCTCGGCCAGCAAATTCTGGGATCAGGCGGACAGCGCAAAAATCACGTGGTTCTCGGTCGTGCCCACGATCATCAGCCATCTGCTGCACGGGCAGGGCGCGCCCAGCGATGCCCTGCGTGCGCGTTTGCGCTTTGGGCGCTCTGCGTCCTCTGCTCTTGCCGTAGAAACGCAAACCGCCTTTGAGACCCGCTTTGGCGTACCGATTATCGAGACGATGGGCTTGACGGAAACTGCGGCTCAGATCCTCTCAAATCCGTTGCCGCCGGGCAAACGCAAGGTCGGCTCGCCGGGCTTGGCCTATGGCAATGAGGTGCGCATTCTGACGTCTGAGATGACCGAAGCGCCACGCGGCATGGAAGGCGAGATCGCCATCAAAGGCCCCAATGTGATGCTGGAATATCTGCATAATCCAGAGGCGACCGCAGGCACCTTTGCAGGTGACTGGCTGCGCACGGGTGATCTGGGGCGGATGGATGACGATGGCTATGTTTTTGTCACCGGGCGTCTGAAAGAGCTGATCATCAAAGGCGGCGAAAACATCGCTCCGCGCGAGATTGACGAGGTGCTCTATTCGCATCCCGCCGTTGTTGAGGCCGCTGCTTTCGCACGCCCCTGCGCCCGCTATGGGGAAACGGTCGAGGCGGCTGTGGCGCTGAAAGATGGGGTGACGCTGGGCACCAGTGACCTGATCGAGCTTTGCCGGGATCGGCTTGGCGCGTTCAAAGCGCCTGATCTTATTCACATGATGGATGAGCTGCCCAAAGGGCCGTCGGGCAAAATCCAGCGGATGAAGCTGGCAGAACTGATCTGATCTGCGCGCCCTGCCATGGACAGACGCGGTGAGATCAGGCAGGCTTGAATTATAACCGCATAATTCAGGCGATCTGAAATTGGCCATCAAACTGGACATGCTGAACTGCTTTGTCGCTGTTGCGCGCCATGGCAGCCTTGCCGAAGCTTCAAGCGCCTTGGGGCGCACGCCATCGGCCGTGTCGATGATGCTGAAGCAATTTGAAGATCACATCGGCTCTGCCCTTTTTGAGACGGCGCGCAAATCGCGGCTGACACCGCTGGGGCAATTGATCTTTGAAGAGGCGAGCCGTGAGGTCGCGCATTTCAAAGCTTCCGTGTCGGTGATCGAAGGCCTCAGCCGGTCGGAGTTTGGCTATCTGCGTCTGGCGGCGAGATCGAGAGTGCTGAAATGTCGTCT
>JBCCUH010000282.1:0-2795 GCA_039197405.1 Pseudomonadota bacterium | reverse complement strand
CGCCGGATTCATAAAGCCGATGGTGGCGTAGAAGGGCACCGGCGTGACCACCTGATTGAGTATCTCGGGCGCCCTGTCAGGGCGGATATCGGCATAGCCAAGCACCCAGTTCAGCTGTTTTTCAAAGTCCTTCGGATCGGGTCTGGTGAAACGGGCGAGCGGCTGAACGGTGGAAGCGGGCGGGTCATGGCGGTCAAGCCCGGTTTTCCAGATTGTCGCTGCGGTGGTCCCACACTGATCCGGCGCGGTGATGGCCACGCGCGATCCCAGCTCGGAAGCCCAAAGGCTTGATCTGACATCCACGTCCAGCAGGGCCAGATTGGCAGGGTCGGCTTCTGCGAGCGGCGGGACAAACTGCGGCTTACCGAGACCCGCACCGGTGATGCCATCGCGAAAGCGCATCAGGGCATCGGGGGCGACGGGCGCGCTTGGCAAGCCATAAGCGGCATAGGCCGCGTAGGCTGCATAGGCCGCTTGCCCGCCGTAAGCAGCATAGGCTGCATAGGCGGCTTCGCCTCCGTAAGCGGCTGATGGGTAACCAAAATCTTCCGTACTCATAATACCCTCCATAGTTTTGTGTCGTTGCAATTATTCCGGCAACCCGACCTCTCGCAAGGCAGCGGCAAAGCGGCGGCCATTGTCAAAATCGGCGCTAGGGGATCCTTTCATCCAGGCGCTGACGGTCAGATCGGGCTGCGCCTGACGCAGAACGCCCAGGGCTTCGCGCGCCTCGTCATGGCGCCCGGCCAAATGCGAGGCCACGACCAGCATGCGTTGCGATGAAGTGTGGGTACGATTGAGCTTGAGCGAGGCTTTGGTCAGGTCCAGCGCATGGGCATAGTTCCCGGCAGACAGATGCGCCCCTGCCGTCAGGGCGAGAAAGAAGAAGCGAAAAGGATCAAGCGGCGCCAGCGCCAATGCGCGTTCGGTTTCGATCACCGCGTCTGCGCCGCGATCCTGAAAGGCAAACAGCATGCCTTGCAAAAGCCGCCCGTGCGCGTCGTTGGGGTTTATTTGCAAAGCGGTCTGATAGGACAGCTCGGCATCATCAAGGCGGCGCAGCAGGTTGGTCTGCACAATGCCCTGATTGACATGCGCCAGCGCGTTATCGGGATCCAGGTCAATGGCGTGTTGGGCGCAATCCATTGCCAGACTGGAATGGGTCTTGGGATCCTCGGACCAACCCTGCACGACTTTCAGCACGTACCATCGCGCCAGCCATGCATAGGGCGCCGGGTGGTTCGGAACCCGATCAATCAAAGCCTTCAGCAGCGCATGGGCGCTTTCGAATTCGCGCGGGGACAGGCGGTGCATCAGCCCGATTGCACCGATGAGCACGCTGTAATTGCTGAGTTTCTCAACCGGGTTGAACTTGACCCGTTTCACCTCGCTCACCACAATCGCGCGGCGCAGATGCGCGACAATATCGTCAATCGCGTCATCTTCGAACAGCAGATCGGAAATGCCGACGATCTTGCGGTCGGTCCACAAGACCTTGTCCGCCGTGCAATCCGCCAGTTCCAGCGTAAAACTGACCTTGTCGTTTTGTGCATAGAACGAGCCGGACACAACGAAATCGACGCCCAGCAGCCTGCGCAGCACGGACAGCGAAATGTCCATGTTCTTGAAGGGCGCGCAGGACAATCGTGAGATTACGGCGATTTCGGTTGAACGCGACAGCACCGACGAGATCGTGTCGGCGATCAGATCTCCGATATCGGCAGCGCCATCCCCGTTGTGCAGCGAATGCGGGGGGATGATGGCGATCCTGGCTTTGAGATCGGGGTTTTGGGCTGTGGTCAAAGGGGTCGGGAAGGTTTCGATCGGCTCGGCTGAAAAGGCACGTTGCGGTGTGCTGTCATGGGGCCCTTCAAGGAAGCCGAGATCCGCAAAGATCAGATCAAGGTCAGAGCCATGCATGTCGCGGGCATCGGCGCTGAGCAGGGTCTGCCCGGGGTGGGCCATTTCAGCCATGCGACGTGCGCCAAGGCCCTCCGAACGGCAAAGATCAACACCGATGCGCAGCTTGCGTGCTCGGGCAAGCCCGGCGATCTTGCCAAGTGATGCGCGGTGTCTGGGCAGGATGATCGAGACCGCGCCGCTGCCGCTGGCGTCGGAGCGCGGGGTGCCGAAGGCGGCCATGGCGGTCACATCAGCAGGTTCCAGCGAGGCAGATACCCCCGGAAGGGCGGTGACGACGGTGTCGCTGACCTCAGCCAGTTTTCGGGCGAGGGCGTCGACCTGGTGGGCGGCTTCCGCCTGCGGGGTCTGCAGGATAAATCCACGTTTGGGAACCGTCTTGAGCAAGGAGCGCTCACGATCTCCAAGCGCCTTGCGGATATCGGAAATGCACTGGGTCAGGCTGTCATCGGTGACATTGAGATCGGGCCAGACCGCGCTGATCAGCGTCTCGCGCGAGACGACGACACCGAGGTTGCTGAAAAGGATCGCGAACACCTGCTCTGACTGCGCGCGCAGGTGAATCTGTTGATCATCCGGCCCGATCAGCTGCGCGTTTTCAGGGTTGTAGCGTGTCTGCCCGAACACTACCCATGAGTTGTGGTTGACGGTAGATAGCACGCAATACCACCCCTGTTGCCAAACTCCCCGAATGCAACTTACAAAGGGTAGTCGTGAGCCGTGCCTGACGTCCCCGTGCGGGATGCCCTCAGGCAGCCTGGCAAATCTGCATGATCGCGAAATTAAACTCAACCCCCTGATTACATGGGCCATGCTGCACATACTGTGTGATGCGGGTGCGTGTTGCGGTGGCGGTGAAATCTGCCGCCTGACCT
>JBCCUH010000281.1:0-2829 GCA_039197405.1 Pseudomonadota bacterium | reverse complement strand
TTGCGGTGGTCACTTTCGCATCGCACTTTCTGTTCCCTTCCGTGCGCTGGTTCTTTCGGCGCCGCATGGAAAAAGTTGTTGCTCGGGTAAACCAGCGTCTTGAGCGCCCGATTGAGCCGTTCAAACTGGCGCGGCGCTATGACATGATCCAGCGGCTCATTTATGACCCGGAGGTCAGCCAGGCGATTGCCGAATATGCGCAGGAAAACGGCGTTCCCGAAAACGTCGCTTTCGAAAAGGCTAAATCCTACGCCCGCGAAATCGTGCCATCGTTTAGCGCCTCGGCCTATTTCGGTTTTGCCATTCGTCTGGCCCGATTCATCAGTAACGCGCTTTATCGCGTGCGGTTGGGATACCACAGCGAAGAAGGTCTGGCGGGCATCGACAAGGACGCGACGGTAGTGTTTGTCATGAACCATCGCTCGAACATGGATTATGTCCTAGTAACCTATCTGGCGGCAGAGCGTTCTGCCTTGGCCTATGCGGTGGGAGAATGGGCGCGGGTCTGGCCGCTGAGCCGATTGATCAAGGCGATGGGGGCCTATTTTATCCGGCGCAGATCCCGTGGTGATCTCTATCGCCGCGTTCTGGCGCGCTACGTTGCCATGGCTACGCAAGCGGGCGTCACTCAGGCGATGTTTCCAGAAGGCGGGCTGTCGCTTGACGGGGCGCTGGCCAAGCCGAAGATGGGATTGCTGAAATACATCACTGACGGGTTTCAACCGGATGGGCGCGATGTGGTATTTGTGCCTGTCGCGTTGAACTATGACCGGGTGTTGGAGGATCGCATCCTCATGGCGGCAGGCGCCGCTGGCACGCGCCGCTTTCGCGCCCGCATTTCGGTGATCACCGGGTTTTTCTTCAAACAAATCTGGCTGCGCATCATCGGCAAGTATCACAGGTTCGGCTATGCGGCGGTCAGCTTTGGCGCGCCGGTATCGCTCAAGCAGTACAGCGCGGCGATGCAAGAGATTGACGCAGAAAACCTCGCGGCCCATCTGATGGAGAAGATCGCCGATGTGGTGCCCGTGGTGCCCGTTCCGCTGCTGTCCCGCGTCATGTTGGCAGATGAGACCATCGCCGCAGCAGACCTGCCCAAACGGATGAAGAATGAGGCCGCAAGGATTGGCCGCGCTCATATCCATCTGCCGCGCAAAAGCTATGACTATGCGGCTGATATCGCCGTGCAACACATGAGAAAGCGGCGCATGGTGCAAGTGTCGGATGGCACCCTCACGATCAACCCGGACCAGAGACACGCGCTGGTCTACTATGCGAACACCATCGCGCATCTTTTCGAATGATTTTGCAAGCGCAGCGTAACTTTCTGCACTCGCTCGGTTATAAAATTACAAAATCAGCTTAACATGTATTGAAATGTTGCGTGGAGCCGGATACGCCTTCTGGAAAGCGGCGATTCTGCGCTGCGGCAATTGATGTTTAGGGAGGCTGATATGGCTTTGGACACCAACACCGGAATCGCGACTTACGACGCGCCCGAAAAAGATCTCTATGAAATGGGTGAAATGCCTCCCATGGGCTATGTGCCCAAGCAGATGTATGCATGGGCCATCCGCCGCGAACGCCATGGCGAACCAGATACGGCCATGCAGGTCGAGGTCGTTGATGTGCCGGTGCTGGACAGCCACGAAGTGCTCGTGCTCGTGATGGCTGCCGGTGTGAATTACAATGGCGTCTGGGCCTCGCTCGGTCAGCCGATCTCGCCTTTTGACGGGCATGGCAAACCTTTCCACATCGCCGGCTCCGATGCTTCCGGGATCGTCTGGGCCGTTGGCGATAAGGTTACGCGCTGGAAAGTCGGTGATGAAGTCGTCATTCACTGCAACCAGGACGACGGCGATGACGAGCATTGCAATGGCGGTGACCCGATGTATTCGCCCAGCCAGCGCATCTGGGGTTACGAAACGCCCGACGGCTCATTCGCGCAGTTCACCAATGTGCAGGCGCAACAGTTGATGCCACGTCCCAAGCATCTGACCTGGGACGAAAGCGCCTGCTACACGCTGACGCTTGCCACTGCATATCGCATGCTCTTCGGGCACGAACCCCATGATCTGAAACCGGGTCAGAATGTTCTGGTCTGGGGCGCGTCAGGGGGGCTTGGTTCCTATGCGATCCAGCTGATTAACACCGCCGGTGCGAATGCCATCGGCGTGATCTCCGATGAGGACAAGCGCGAGTTCGTCATGGGCCTTGGCGCCAAAGGGGTTATCAATCGCCGTGATTTTAACTGCTGGGGGCAGTTGCCCACGGTGAATACGCCCGAATATGCCGAATGGTTTAAAGAAGCGCGCAAGTTCGGCAAGGCGATCTGGGACATCACCGGCAAGGGCGTGAACGTCGACATGGTGTTCGAACACCCCGGCGAGGCGACTTTTCCGGTGTCCACCTTTGTTGTGAAAAAAGGCGGCATGGTCGTTATCTGTGCCGGAACAACGGGTTACAACACGACCTTTGACGTGCGCTATATGTGGATGCACCAGAAGCGCCTGCAGGGCAGCCACTTTGCGCATCTCAAGCAGGCCTCGGCCGCAAACCAACTGATGGTCGAGCGCCGCCTAGATCCCTGCATGTCAGAGGTCTTCGAATGGAACGACTTGCCGCAGGCGCACATGAAGATGATGCGCAACGAGCATAAGCCCGGAAACATGTCCGTTTTGGTTCAGGCCCCCAAGACGGGCCTTCGCACGCTCGAGGATGCTCTGGAGGCTGGCAAGTAACTGCCCACGAATCAATTTATGGTTGCCAGACGCCCGCGAATCACACGTTGATTTGCGGGCGCCTTAGTTTAGAATTCCCGCGTTGTTA
>JBCCUH010000280.1:0-2846 GCA_039197405.1 Pseudomonadota bacterium | reverse complement strand
TATTTGACCCAAGATTTTCATGGGGAACGCCAATGCCCACTTTGTTTCATGGCCTGCTACCGACGTTTCGAATGTGCAGCCCCATCCGAAGATTGATCGCGGCGGCAGTGCTTTGCCAGATGCTGGTCCTGCCCGCAGGTCTGGCAGCGCAAAGCGTGGCTGAGTTGAATCAGCGGGCGCTTGATGCCTATCTGAAACGGGATCTGCCCACAGCGCAGGCACTGACTCTGCAGGCGATTGACGCAGGTGCGGATGATCCGATGGCCGATGCGCCAGCCTATCTGCAAGCCCTGAACAATCTGACGCTGTTGCGGTTGGGCCCCAATCCCGGCGTGGCGCTGGCGGCGGCGCAGGCGGCAGGCGCATTTGCCCGCGAAAGTGGTCAAACCGGCACTTGGGCCGGGCTGACGGCAGCGGCGAATGTGGCGTGGGCGCATCTGGGAATGGAGCAATCCGGCCGCTCGCGCACCGCGCGCGAGACGATGCTTGAAGCGGCGCGCGGGACCGAGCGCGCCAGCGCGGCCCTCTCCGCTGGCGTCGATCTGGCCTTTGCTGCGGAGGATTACTCCGACACCCGCTACCTTATCGAAGAGCTGATCGCGCTGTCGGGCACATATGAGGCGCAAACCGATCTTGAGACGCTCTACTCCCGCCAAAACGAGATGGAGGCAGCGGGCGAAATCGACGCTGTGACCGCGCTGATTTATGCGCGCATCTCGATTGTCACGGCCCTGAAGCCGGAACTGGCCAAAGAGTTCACCCACAGTGCCATTTGGCCGATGTTCTATCTGAACTATCAGGCTGCCAGCTATGGCGCGGCAGCCGATGCGCTGCGGCTGTGGACGCAAAGCGGCAGCCTCAGCGAAGACGAGATCCGGTTTCTGCGCGATCAGGCGAGTGCAGCGCTGGACATTGTCATGCGCGGCGGGTTTTCCGAAAACGCAGGTCGGCAATTGGGGTTTGCCGAGCTGGCGCTGGCCTTTGCCGAAGAAGGGTTCGGTGCGGATGACTACCGGGTTGGACTGGCCCTGCGCGAGCGTGGATCGGTCAAGGCAGACTTGGGTCAATATGATGCGGCGCGCGCGGATCTGCAGCAGGCGCTGGCGGTGCTGAGCGCCTCGCCGGACGGTGCGCCGCATGTCTATCTGGTTCTGGAAAGCCTTGCCGGCAACGCCTGGCAGCGCGGCGCGCTCAACGAGGCGCGCAGTTTCTTTGAGCGCGCGGATGCTGCCAAGACGCAGGCCCGCCCGGCTGGCGCATTGCCGCTATCTGACTTCGATCAGGCCACGCTTTTGCTGAACCGGGCCCGTCTTGACCTGGATCGGAACGACGCTGGCGCGGCGCGGCGGCTTTTTGACCGGGCCCGTGTTCTGATCAACGCGCATTTGGCAAGCGACAAGGCCAAACCCCATGACAGGCGCGCGGTTGTCGATTTTCGGCAAACCGAAGCGCGGCTGGTCGCTCTGGAACGCGGCACGGACGCGGGCATCGAGGCGGCGCTGCGCACTGCGCACACCGCGCGGCAGATCTTCGATGGGGCGCATCCGGCCAAGGCGCGGGCGCTGGTGAACACTGCCGATCAGTTGCTGGTGCTCGGCGCATTGGATGAAGCGCACAGGCTTTTGGACGACGCGTTGCAGATTGCGCGCGCCAGCCTGCCTGATGATGCGCCGTTGCGGGTCGAGACCGACATCAAGCTTGGACTTTACGCGTTGCAACAGGGTGATCGCGCAGAGGCCATCGCGCATCTCAGGGCGGCGACCGAGGCGCGCAAATCACCGCTTTACCTTGCTGAACTGCCGCAGGCAGCGTCGAATTTCGAAATGCTGGCCTGGGCGCTGCTGGATCAGGATCAGGCCGGATTTGCACAAGTGGACGCGGCGCTGGAGGCGCTGCAATGGACGCAAGTATCGCAGTCGGCAGAGGCGCTGGCGAGGATGCAGGCGCGGCTGGCGAGCGCGTCGCCTGGGGATGCCGCATTGCTCAAGCGGCGGCAGGACGCCGTGGATCAGATCACCCGCAGCCGGTCCTTGCTGAGCGCCGCCTATGCCACCGATGGCGATGCGCAATCAGTGCTGGACCGGCAGGCCCGGCTGTCGGCTGAGCTGGCCCGTGCGGACGCGTCGCTGCAGGCCTCTGGTCTCACGCTGACCGGGCAAGCCGGTGTGCAACCTGTTGCTCTGGCGGATCTGCAGGCGATGCTGCGCCCCGGCGAAGTGGTTGTCACCTTCCTGCTGCCCGGCCTGAAGCCCGAGTTTGTTCCGGGGCTGGAAGGCAGTTCCAACAAGGCAATCGCGATTTGGGCAGACGGCTACCGGGTTGCCCCGGTGCGTGAAGCAAGCCGCGGCGCATTGGCAGATCGCATCGATGCGTTTCGCTGCCAGAGGTCCCTCAGCGACCCCGGTTGCGCGCCTGGCAGCGTAGCCGCATTGCGCGGCGCAATGCGGGCAGCCAACCCTGCGGCAGAATTTGGCGGCGGTCTGTTTGACTACGGGGTTGCCCATGCGCTTTATCTTGATCTCTTTGGCGGTCTTGCCCCCGCCTTGCAGGATGCCGAGCGTCTTATCATCGTACCGCCCAGCGATATGCTGCGCCTGCCGTTTCAGGCGCTGCTGAGCGCCCCGCAAACGTCACCCGAGGCAAAGCCGCGCTGGCTGATCCGGGACCATGCGCTGTCGGTCCTGCCTTCGCTTCCGGCACTGGCGGTCCTGCGCGGACGGGCGGTGCGTTCGGATGGCCCGACGCGATTTTTGGGCGTAGGCGATCCAGTCATCGGCAACGCCCCCGATATGGCCTGCGAGGGCACGCAACTGGCACAGCTGCGCGCCTCCGGCTCCTGGGGCAGC
>JBCCUH010000279.1:0-2856 GCA_039197405.1 Pseudomonadota bacterium | reverse complement strand
GATCAGCTCAACGGAACCCTCTTTCCCGATGGTCCCGCAAACTGGCTTCATGCGCCGAACCTGAAGAAGCTGGCAGAACGCTCGACCCGCTTCGCCAATGCCTATACCGCCTCGCCCCTTTGCGCACCGGGGCGGGCCAGCTTCATGTCGGGCCAGTTGCCTTCGGTCACGGGAGTTTTCGACAACGCCGCCGAGTTCCCGTCGTCGATTCCGACCTATGCGCATCACCTGCGCCGCGCGGGGTATCAGACCTGCCTGTCCGGCAAGATGCATTTTGTCGGTCCTGATCAACTGCACGGGTTCGAGGAACGCCTGACCACGGATGTTTACCCGCCTGACTTCGGCTGGACGCCGGATTATCGCAAGCCCGGCGAGCGTATCGACTGGTGGTATCACAACATGGGTTCGGTCACCGGTGCGGGCGTGGCCGAGATCACCAACCAGCTCGAATATGATGACGAGGTTGCCTATCACGCAACACGCAAAGTCTACGACTACGCGAGAGGCAATGACGCGCGCCCGTGGTGCCTGACGGTTAGCTTCACGCATCCTCATGACCCTTACGTGGCGCGCCGCAAATACTGGGATCTCTACGAGGATTGCGAGCACCTGCTGCCCGAGATCCCCGCGATGGATTACGAAGATCACGACCCGCACGCCAAACGCATCTTTGACGCCAATGACTGGCGCAGTTTTGACATCGCCGAAGAGGATATCAAGCGCTCGCGCCGCGCCTATTTTGCCAATATCTCTTATCTTGATGACAAGATCGGTGAGGTGATGGAAGCACTGGAAACAACTCGGCAGGAGGCGATCATCCTCTTTGTCTCAGACCATGGTGACATGCTGGGTGAACGGGGCCTCTGGTTCAAGATGTCATTCTATGAAGGCTCTGCGCGCGTGCCTTTGATGATCAGCTCACCGGGGATGCAACCGGGCCTCATTGAAACCCCTGTCAGCAATATCGACGTCTGCCCGACGCTCTGTGATCTGGCGGGCGTCAGCATGGATGAGGTCGCACCCTGGACCGAAGGCATGTCGCTGAAACCCATGGGCCAAGGTGTGGACCGCACGGAACCCGTGGCAATGGAATATGCAGCCGAAGCGTCCTATGCGCCGCTTGTCTCGCTGCGCTACGGCAAGTGGAAATACAATCGCTGCGCCCTTGATCCCGATCAGCTTTTCGACATGGAGGCTGATCCCCACGAGCTGACCAATCTGGCAGACGCGCCTGAACATCAGGGCACGTTGCAAAGCTTGCGGGCCAAGTCAGAAGCGCGCTGGGATTTGGAGCACTTCGACGCCGATGTGCGCAAATCGCAGGCCCGCCGCTGGGTGGTCTACGAAGCGCTTAGAAATGGCGCGTATTTCCCCTGGGATCACCAGCCTCTGCAGGTCGCCTCCGAGCGCTACATGCGCAACCACATGGACCTCAACGTCCTCGAAGAAAGCCAGCGTTTCCCGCGCGGTGAATAGCTCTCTTCATCTTGCCTATAAACTCAAAAAAGCCGGAGGCTTACATGCCCTATCCAACCCAGCCGGCGGCCAGCCATTTTGTCGATGGCGCCTATGTCGAAGACACAAAGGGTGCGGTGATCCCAGTAATCTACCCGGCCACGGGCGAGCAGATCGCCACCGTCCATGAGGCGACACCTGCGATCATCGAGCAGGCGATCACCTCCGCCAGGGCCGCCCAGAAAGACTGGGCCGCGCTCAGCGGGACAGAGCGGGGCCGTATCCTGCGTCGCGCGGCGGATATGATCCGCGCGCGCAACCGTGATCTCAGCGTGCTGGAGACTCATGATACGGGCAAGCCGATGTCCGAAACGCTTTATGTCGATGCGACATCGGGGGCCGATGCACTTGAGTATTTCGGGGGGCTGGCGGGCAGCCTGACCGGCGAGCATATTCAGTTGGGCGAGGATTGGGTCTACACGCGGCGCGAAGCACTGGGGCTTTGCGTTGGCATTGGCGCGTGGAACTACCCGACGCAGATTGCCTGCTGGAAAGGGGCACCGGCGCTTGCCTGCGGCAATGCGATGATCTTCAAACCATCGGAGACGACACCGCTCTGCGCGCTCAAAGTGGCCGAAATCCTGCATGAAGCAGGGCTGCCTGCGGGGCTTTTCAATGTCATTCAGGGCACAGGAGCAGTAGGTGCGCCGCTGGTCACGGACGCGCGTGTCGACAAGGTCTCGCTGACCGGATCGGTACCCACGGGCCGGAAGGTCTATGCGGCGGCGGCTCATGGTATGAAGCATGTGACGATGGAGCTAGGCGGTAAAAGCCCGCTGATCATTTTCGATGACGCGCGTCTGGAAGATGCTGTTGGCGGGGCGATCCTGGCCAATTTCTACAGCTCGGGCCAGGTCTGTTCAAACGGCACGCGTGTCTTTGTGCAATCCGGCATCAAACACGCATTTCTCACGCGTCTGGCCGAGCGATTGGGCGAGGCTGTGATCGGTGATCCGATGGATGAGGCCACGAATTTTGGCCCGCTGGTGTCCGAACGGCAGATGCAAATCGTGCAGGGGTACATTGAAAAGGGCCGGGCAGAGGGTGCGCGGCTGGTGACAGGCGGCCAGAGGCTAGACCGCGCCGGCTATTTTCTGCAGCCGACGGTTTTTGCAGATGTGCGCGATGATATGACCATCGCCCGGGAAGAGATATTCGGCCCGGTCATGTCGGTGCTGGACTTTGAAAACGAGGCTGACGTGATCGCCCGCGCGAATGCGACGGAATTTGGCCTGTCTGCGGGCGTTTTCACCACTGATCTGGCGCGCGCGCACCGTGTGGTCGCCCGGATGGAAGCGGGCAGCTGCTTCATCAATTCATACAATGATGCACCTGTCGAAG
>JBCCUH010000278.1:0-2897 GCA_039197405.1 Pseudomonadota bacterium | reverse complement strand
GGGATTGTCAGCCGCGCCAGAGCCCCATTACACGGCCCCGCTGGCCCATGACGTATCCGGCAATGGACCGCGCGCGCATTACATGCGGGGCCGGATCGAAAACGGAACCTTGCAAGTCTTCGACAAACAGGACAGCGCGCTTTTGACGGTTCTGGCAGATGCGAATGCTCTGGTCCTTCGCCCCCCCAATGACAGCCCCCGCAAAGCTGGCGATACGCTTTCGTTTGTTCACCTTTGATCCTCCCTTGTGATCGCGCACAGCAATCTGTTGACACAAAACAGGAACATGCGTAGAACAAAAGAAAACGCAATCGCGTGGAGGAAGAGCGATGTTAACCAAAAAGCAGCTCGATTTGCTGGAGTTCATCAACAAGCGGATGCAACGCGACGGGGTGCCGCCGTCATTTGACGAGATGAAGGAAGCGCTGGATCTGCGCTCCAAGTCCGGCATTCACAGGCTGATCACCGCATTGGAAGAGCGTGGCTTCATCCGCCGTCTGGCCCATCGCGCGCGCGCCATCGAGATTGTGAAACTGCCCGACAGCATGGGCATGGCGCCAGCAGGATTTGTTCCCCGCGTGGTCGATGGCGGCAAGCCTGATGTTCCGCCCCCTGCTGCGGCACGCTCTGTTGAAGCTGCGGCGACAGAATTGCCGGTGATGGGCAAGATTGCTGCCGGTGTCCCGATCGAGGCGATCAGCCACGCATCGCATAATGTCGCCGTGCCAAGCCAGATGCTGTCCGGTCCGGGGGAACACTATGCCCTTGAAGTCAAAGGGGATTCGATGATCGACGCCGGGATCAATGACGGTGATATCGTGGTGATCCGCGAGACCAACACAGCCGATAATGGCGATATCGTGGTGGCGCTGGTGGAAGATCATGAAGCGACGTTGAAGCGGTTCCACCGCAACGGCTCGACCATCGCGCTGGAGGCGGCGAACCCCGCTTACGAGACGCGTTTTTTTTCAGATGACAAGGTCAAGGTGCAAGGCAGGCTGGTCGGTCTGATCCGCAGCTACTGACCCCCGAAAAGCCACCCCATCTGCCGGGCGCGGATGCGGCGCGTTTCGGGCGACGTCCACAAACGGCGGCCCGCGATTTCGCGGGCTGTTTCTATTTTACGGCGACCATTTTCCAGATTGTGGATCGCAACAGCACCGCTGCGCCGCAGCGATGTTTTGTCGAACACCAGACACGGCAACTCGGTGCCTGGCGCTTTTTCCGAAAAGACCACGATGTCGCGCGATCCGCATCCCGTGAAGCGGCCAAGCCCCCTTTTGCCTTTCACCGCAATGATTTGGCCATATGGCTGCTGTCCAAAACCCCAGTACATACCCGCCTCTTGCCACCGCTGTGCGGCTTCCTGTTGTGAGCTGACATCCCCATCATTCTCAAGCCAGATCCGTGCAACGAAACCTGCTCCTTTGGCCTTGCTAACGGCGCGCCCCGCCGGTGTCTGCACGCCAATCAGTGATCCGTCTGCTGCAATCAACAGATCGGGCCTTTGGTGCAGGCTCCAGAAGGCCAGACCAGCGCAGGCCAGCGCCGCACCCGCCCACCTGAGATGGGTTGCACAGGCGGCCAGCACAACCAACCCAAAGCACAGCATGAAGAAAGCATGTCCGGGCGGCGATGGCACTTTGCGCACTGCGCCCTCCCAGCCTGAAATGCTGTGCGCCACCTCCAGTATCCAGTCCAGACCCCAGCCCATCGCCATCAGCGGAAACATCTCAAGCCCCAGCGGGATCAGGCAGACGGCTAACACCGCCAGCGGCATGATCCAGATCCCCATGAGCGGGACAGAGACGATATTGGCCAGCAGCCCGAAATGGGCGATCTGATTGAAATGCGCCGCTGCGATGGGCAGGGTTGCCAGCCCGGCGACCGCTGATGATACAACAACGCCAGTTGCAACGCGCCATAGCCAATGACGCGCCGTCTGGCTCGGGACTCGATCCGACAACAGGCGAAAGACGACAACCAGCGCAGTGGTCGCGGCAAAAGACATCTGGAAACCGGGGCCGAGCAAGGCTTCGGGCTGGCGCAGCATGACGATCATCGCGGCCAAGGCGACAGCGCGCAAGGATATGGCACGCCGGTCCAGTGCGATGGCCCCAAGGGCAACGGCGGCCATGACAAACGCGCGTTCCGTCGCCACCGATCCGCCGGAGAGGCCAAGATAAAGGGCAGCTGCGCTCAGGGCACCAAGGGCGGCGATTTTCTTGGTTCGCGTGCCCTGCCAGGAGATCGGCAGCATGACAAGCAGCAGCCGCAATGCGCCGAAGACCACCCCCGCCAACAATCCCATGTGCAGACCAGAGATTGCCAGCAGATGCGCAAGATTGGTCTGGCGCAACGCGCGCAGCGTGTCCAGAGACAAGGCGCTGCGATCCCCGGTCATCAGCGCCGCAGCAAAGGCCCCTGTCTGTCCGGGCAGATGTTCGCGTACACGATCCGACAAGCTCAGTCGCAGCGCAAGAAAGAGCGGCGGATCAGCCTCCGCGCGGCTCAGCAGAAGCGGCAGCCGTGTGTATCCGACAGCGCCAAGCTGTGCGAACCAGGCATGACGGCGAAAATCGAAACCGCGCGGCTCTGCCGGACCATTGGGCGGCGACAGATGCGCCGTGGTCATGACCCAGGCCCCTGCTTCAGGGCGCGAGTCAGCATCTGGTCCAAAAAGCGATAGCCGGACCGTGCGGGGTGTGTCGTGCAAAGACATGCGACCCAGGCGCGCGTGATCCAACGTCACCCGCAAAGCGCCTGATGCAGAGCGGTCCAATCCAACGACTCGTCCTTCGACCGGCCCATAGGTGCGATACTTCAGAACCGGTGCGATTTTGCTGTGGCTTCTCAGCCCCGCGGCGCCGAACCCCAACGCAAATAATACCACAATC
>JBCCUH010000277.1:0-2901 GCA_039197405.1 Pseudomonadota bacterium | reverse complement strand
TGCAGGGCTTGATGTGCTGCAACCCAGGCTGGACTATGACATCCGCGGGCTCTGGCTGCCCGATGAGGCGGGCAGGGCGGCAGCTGACGAAAGGCTGAAAACGCCTTCAGTGCAATTGCCGCTGATCATGATTGTGGAATATGCGCTGGCCAAACTGCTGAGCAGCTGGGGCGTGGAGCCGGCCAAGCTCATCGGGCATTCCATGGGTGAGAACACCGCTGCGGCTGTTGCCGGTGTGATGAGCTTTGAGGATTGCATCGGGCTGGTGCATTTGCGCGGGCAGCTTTTCGACACGGTTGCGCCCGGCGGCATGCTGAGCGTGACGCTGCCAGCCGAAGATCTGCGGCCCCTGCTGGGCGATACGCTGGATCTGGGGGCGGTGAACGGCCCGAACCTGTCAGTGGCGTCTGGCCCGGAGGAGGCGCTGGAAGCGCTGCAAGCCACGTTGGATGCCCGCGAGATCGAGTATCAGAGGATCGCCATCAATATTGCCGCGCATTCGCGGATGCTGGACCCGATACTGGAGCAGTTTGGCGCTTATCTGCGGTCGATCCAGCTGAACCCGCCGCAAGTGCCGATCCTGTCCAACCACACTGGTCAGGAGCTGACCGCAGAGCAGGCCACTGACCCTGATTATTGGGTGCAGCACCTGCGCGGTACGGTGCATTTCGCAAGTGGGGTTGACGCGCTGGCCGCTGACGGCACCAAGGTTTTCATCGAGGTTGGACCCGGCAAGGCGCTTAGCTCGCTTGCGGGGCAAAACACGCATGTGCAGGCCGATCAGGTGATCAACACGCTGCGCCACCCCGAGCAGGATGTGGCCGATGACAGCTATTTCATGGCGGTGCTTGGGCGGCTCTGGGCGGTTGGTCTGCAGATCGATTGGGCGCAGATCTGGGGCGAGGCGGCGCGCAACCGGCTGGTTCTGCCGGGCTATCAGTTTCAGCGCAGCCACTATTACATTGCCCTTGCCGGGGACGCACCGCAGGCCGCCATCCCGTCGCGGCTGATGCGCGAGGAAAACCTGGACAACTGGGGGTATGCGCCCCGGTGGCGCAAGGCATATGCCGATTGCCCCTTTGATGTGAGTAGCGGCGATCTTGGCCCGCCCGAGACCTGGCTGATCTTCAAAGATGACGCAGGCGTTGCTGCGCCGGTGATCGAGCGTTTGCGCGCAGCAGGTCATGCGGTGGCAGAGGTTGTACCCGGTGACGCTTTCGCGCAGATCAGCGCCGATCGCTTTGCGCTGGCGCCCGAGCAGGGGCGCGACGGGTATGACCAGCTGATCCAGACGCTGGTGGCGCAGGGGCGCTCGCCGACACGTATTGCCATGTTCTGGCCAGTGACGCGGGATGAAAGCTTTCGCCCCGGTTCCAGTTTTTTCCACCGCACACAGGAACAGGGCTTCTACGCGCTGATGTTCCTGTCGCAGGCGATCAGCGCTGAGGCCTTGCCAGTGCCGCTGCATATCTCTGTGTTCTCCACCGGTGCGCAATCGGTGCGCGGCGAGACGCTGCGCTATCCTGAAAAGGCGACGCTGTCGGGACCGGTCAGGGTGATCCCGGCGGAAATGCCCGGCGTGACGGTCAGTTGGTGTGATGTGCAGATCGATAAGGTTTCAGCGGTGCACGGCTGGTTTGCGGCCAAGGGCGCATCTGACGCAGGCGACCCCACAGCGGCAGTGTTTGAAGAGATTCTGGCCACGCCGGAAAGCCAGGTATCTGCCCTGCGCAAAGGCACGCGGTTCGTCCACTCGGTGGATGCAGCACCGCTTGGCGCTGGCCTGCAGGAATGGGACCCGGGCGAGGCGCCGGTGGTTTTGATCACCGGCGGTCTGGGAGGTATCGGTCTGACCCTTGCGGCGGACCTTATTCGCAACAACGACGCGCGTATCGTGTTGATGTCGCGGCGTCGGATCGCGGCGGATGACCCACGGCTCGCAGGGTTTGGCAGCAGCGCCATCTGCCTGCAGGGCGATGTCAGCAATGCCGAGGACATGCGCCGTATTCGCCGTGAGGCCGAAGCGCGGTTTGGCGCGATCACCGGTGTCATTCATGCAGCTGGTGTGATTGACGATGCGCCGATCCTGTCCAAGGGCGCAGGCTCTGTCGAGGCGGTCTTCACCCCGAAAATTCACGGCACGCAGGTACTGGGCGATGTGTTCCCGGATGGCGATCTGGCATGGAAGGTGCTGTTTTCGTCCTCATCCACGGTGACAGCCCCGGCTGGTCAGATCGATTACGTGGCGGCCAACAGTTATCTCAACGCTTTCGCCGAAGCCCGGCGCGGCGGGCGCACAAAAGTCATTGCCCTGGGGTGGGGCGTCTGGTCCGAAGTTGGCATGGCAGCTGATGCCATGGCCAGCAGGCTGGGTGTCGAGACGCAGGCGCCACCTGTCCAGACAGGATATCCGCTGGCGTCGGAGCTTGTGACGCGACGCGACGGAACCCATGTTTTTGAAACAGACCTCAGCGCGGCGCAGCATTGGGTGCTGTCCGAGCATCGCACGAAAGACGGCGTGATCCTGATGCCCGGTACCGGGTATCTTGAGATTGTCCGCCAATGCCTGCGCGGGTTGGGGATCGGGACAGGATTTGCCCTGCATGATCTGTATTTCCTGCGCCCACTGGATGTGGGCGAGACGGAAACGCGCCGCATGCGTGTGGCTCTGGTCCCGACGGATGCCGGATTTGACATGCGCGTGCAAAGCGCCCTGCAGGTGCAGGGACGAGATGCGTGGCAGACCCATGCGGAAGCGGCGATCAGCCTTGCTCCGATGGAACGGCCAGACCCGCTTGACCTGACGGCGCTGGCGTCCGCGCTGCCTGCTCCAAAACTGGCCGCGCAGGGCGCCACGCTGATTTCGCCTCAAGAAGCGCATCTGGATTTCGGCCCGCGCTG
>JBCCUH010000276.1:0-2916 GCA_039197405.1 Pseudomonadota bacterium | reverse complement strand
CCGCCTGCATAATTCTCGGCGATCAGCGCCAGATAGCGCCGGTCCGCGCCGTCCAGGCCCAGCCTGTCCACACCAAGTCGCGTGAGCGCCCCGTCGGCAAGCGCACGGGAGACCTTGCCATCGCCTTCCACAATCGCGAAATCCACGACCCGCCGCAACAAGCGCCCCGCAATGCGCGGTGTACCTCGCGACCGTTTGGCGATCTCGCGCGCACCCCCTTCGTCAGCGGGCGCTCCCAGCTTGCGCGCATTGCGCTCCACGATGGTAAAAAGCTCGTCCTCTGTATAAAACTGCAGCCGGGTCGGGATACCAAAGCGATCCCTGAGCGGCGTCGTCAAAAGCCCAAGCCGTGTGGTGGCCCCGACCAGCGTGAAAGGCTGAAGCTCAATCCGTACAGTGCGCGCAGCAGGTCCTTCGCCGATCACCAGATCCAGCTCGAAATCCTCCATCGCAGGATAAAGCACTTCTTCCACAACCGGATTGAGGCGGTGAATTTCGTCAATGAAAAGCACATCGCGCGCTTCCAGATTGGTCAGGATCGCCGCCAGATCGCCCGCTTTGGCCAGTACCGGCCCCGAGGTCATGCGGAAGTTGACGCCCAGCTCGCGCGACATGATCTGCGCCAATGTGGTCTTGCCCAGCCCCGGAGGTCCGTGAAAGAGCGTGTGATCCATCGCCTCGCCGCGTCTGCGGGCGCTTTCGATGAAGATTTTCAGGTTTGCCCGCGCCTCGGCTTGCCCGATGAATTCATCCAGTGCCTGCGGACGCAGCGCGCGGTCGTTATCCTCGGGCAAGGGATCGGCACGCAATGTGGGGTCTGGCTCGTTCATGCCCTAGCCTTTCGGTGCCAGCAGTTTCAGCGCCGCCTTGATCAGCGCGCCGGTGTCTGCATTCGGCTCGGCCCCGGCCGCTTCGGCCACGGCGCCTGCGGCATCGGACGGGCTGTAGCCAAGATTGCCCAGTGCCGACAGGGCCTCCGCCTGGGCCGAGCTATTGGCGGCGGGCGCGGCGGGGATTGGCGCAGGGGTTTCGATCACCTCGGCGGTTTCATCGCCCATGGCCTGCGCGGGCGAGGACGTGCCCATGGCCATAATGCCCGGCGCCTTGTCCTTCAGTTCGATCACCACGCGCTGTGCGGTTTTGGGGCCTACGCCCTTGGCCGATTTAATCGCCGTGACATCGCCCAATGCGATCGCCCGGCTGACCCCATCAGCGCCAAGCGCGCCAAGGATTGCCAGCGACGCTTTGGCCCCGATGCCCTGCACCCCCATCAGCAGTCGGTGCCATTCCTTTTCCACCAGCGTCGTGAAACCGAAAAGCTGCAACAGATCCTCGCGCACCAAAAGGTCTGTATATAGCGCGACCGCCTCGCCGGTGCCCGGCAGCGCCGCCAGGGTCCGGTCAGAGCAATAGACCATATAGCCCACGCCGCGCACGTCGATCAGCACATGATCCGTGCCGCGATAGTCGATCCTGCCGGAAAGCTTGCCAATCATGCGCGTGCCGCCTCTTTCGCTTTTTCCCAGACCGAAGTGGAGCGCGCGTAATGCGCATGGCAAAGCGCAATCGCCAGCGCATCTGCCGCATCAGCTCCGGCAAGCTGCACACCCGGAAGCTGCAGTTTGACCATATGTTCGACCTGCTGCTTATCCGCATGGCCGACGCCCACAATGGTCTTTTTCACCTTGTTGGGGGCGTATTCGCCAATCGATATCCCCGCTTGCGCGGGAACCAGCAAGGCAATGGCGCGCGCCTGACCCAGTTTGAGCGTGCCCGCGCCGTCCTTGTTTACGAAGGTCTGCTCAACCGCCGCGGTCGTCGGAGTAAAGCGCGCCAGAATATCGGTCAGCTGTTCATGCAGGGACAGCAGCCGCAGGGCCAGATCCTTACCGGTCGAATGGCAAATGCCATTTCCCACATGGCTGATCCGGCTGCCATCGACGTCAATCACGCCCCAGCCAAGGTTTCTCAGCCCCGGATCGATTCCCAACACGCGCATTCTGCCAGCCCTGTTCTGCTCAGTTGTGCTGTTTTTCACACAGTTGGATTTGGCTAGCACGAAAGGCGAACATTTGAAAAGCATATTCGCGCCATGTCGAATTTGAACCATGTTTTCGTCGCGAATGAACCCTGCTGGCAAATCTGGCCCGTTTTCGACAAGCCGAAGCCTAAAATCGACGCCCTTTCACACACGTTTTTGTGAGCTATTCCCATGTGTTACCCGCGATTTCAGCCATGCAAGAACAGCATGGGTCCTATGCAGTTTTAGTCAGTTGTCCACGCAGAATCCCAGGCCTACATGCGGCTCAGAAATTCAAATCAAGTGCCGCTCTCCCCGGCCACCACACTAGATCAAGGACCACTGAAATGGCTGCAATCGACTTCTCCCGCTCCGCACACTCCAGCTCTGCTATCGCTCGTGGCTTTGCCGCTCTGAACGCGCTTTTTGGCGCGATTGTTCACTGGAACGAAGCACGTCAGACACGCCGCGCCCTGAACGCGCTGACAGATCGTGAACTGGACGATATCGGACTGGTTCGCGGCGACATCGACATCGTCGTCAGGTAACCCCTCAGGCAGGATCAGCGCAGCTTCGCTGGCTGGTCCTGATCCGCAAACGCTAAAAGGGCCGCAGCATCACGCCGCGGCCCTTTTGGTTTTGGTTTGAGCAAACCAGGAAAAGCCGGTCAGAGAACGCTTTGCAGCGCCTGATACAGCCACATTGTCGCCGGATCCTGCGCCAGAACCAGCGCGCCCATCTGCTCCAGAACCGATCCGGATTGCATGGCTTGAACCTTTGCGCTGTAATCTGTGACACCCACGTTGACCATAGCCAGCGCCTTGAAGACAAAACCAAGAGACACAACGACCGCAAAAGGAATGAGAGGAAAGCGGAAGGAATGCTGTTCGCGCGGG
>JBCCUH010000275.1:0-2940 GCA_039197405.1 Pseudomonadota bacterium | reverse complement strand
CCTGCTCGGCATTGAGCTGGTCGGCCCGCTCTGTCAGCTGCGGCGGCGGTGCGTAGCGCGTCTCGGCGTCCAGTTCCGCCCGCAGCGCGGGATCCACCAGGTCAGAGGCTGGGCGGAACCGGGTCAGACGACGCTCACCCGAAAAGATCCGGCTGACGATGCGCATCAGGATCCGCCGCACCAAGCTGCGCTCTGAGAGCCCGCCGTAGCGCGCGATATAGGCAAAATAGGCCCCCCAGAACCCCAGCCCTGTGGCCGGAGAGACCACGCGCAGCGTCATCAAGAGCGCCCACCAGCGGCGCCGAGCCGCCAGCTCAAGCGGGCGGTTATAGCCCATCGAGATCACCTCATCGCCGCCATGGCCGTCGAGGATGTAGCCCAGCCCCAATGCGCTGGCCTCGTGATAGATCCGGCGGCTCTTCATCAGCCCGGGCGCGTTAAAGAAATCCATCTGCTCTTCGAGGATCACCCGCAAGATGCCCACATCCGGCGGCGCGGTGATCTCCATCAGATGGGGCGCGACGTGATGGGCCTCGGTAACAGCCTCGATATAGGTGCTCTCGTCATAGGGCTTGCCCGGGTAGACGAAGGAGAGCGTCTGCAGCGGTGGTTCCTGGCGCTCTTGCCGCTGCAGGGCGGCCAGGCAAGCAAGCGACGAGCTGTCGAGCCCGCCGCTGAGCATGGCGCCGGTGGGCGCGTCGCCGCGCAGGCGCGCCCGCGTCGCTGCCTGAAGCCGGTTGTGCACCTTGCGGGCCGCATCGGGCACCGGGCTTGGGGCTGGCGGGTCAAGCCGCCAATAGCGGGTGATCTCGAGCCCTGCGCTGTCCATCCGCAGGTGATGCGCCGAAGGCAGGCGCCGCAACCCGGCAAAGGCCGTCAGCTCTGCGTCCACCTCGTCGCCCGCAAGGAAATCCGCAATCCGGGTGGGCTCGGGCGCGATTGGCGCGCCTGACAGGTGCAGCACGCTGCGCGGATCAGAGGCACAGGTCAGCACCCCGTCCTGCACCGTGTAGAGGAAGGGGTAAACGCCCAGGTGGTCGCGGTAGCCTTCGATGACGCCCGTGGCCAGATCCACCACCACCAGCGCGAAGGAGCCCGACAGCGCCTCGACAAAGCAGGGCCCCTGATCGGCGCGCAGGTGCGCGGCATGGGCCAGGTCCGCACTTGCGTCTTCAGACGTAGCGGTCTCAGCCGCTGGCGTGCCCTCATCCAGAAAGGCCATGCCTGCTACGATCAGATCGCCGACACGGCAGAGCCCTCCTGCCCCTTTTGTGGCGAGCTCGATCCCTGGCGCCGGGGATGTCACCCGCCAGCCCTGCGCGGCCATGCGGTCTAGAGCGTCGGTCGTGTCAGTCCTGTCGGATCCCAGCGCAATGCGGATCGCATAGGCGGGAACCGTCATGGGGAGGTTGAGGGACGCGAGCCCTGCGCGCGCACCGGGGTCGGCAGGTCCAGAAGCTTTTGGAACCCAGCCAGGACCTCCTCGTTGCCCTCAAGGATGATCACGTCATTCCAAGTCACCCAGGCGTGCCAGCGCAGCGTGCCGCCGTCTTCCTTCTTCACGCCCATGGAGATCGAGGACGGGATGTTGCGCCAGGACAGGACCGCCTGGCAGGCGATGGATTGGGTCAGGCAGCTGGCGTCCGGTATCAGCCGCGCCAGCCGCGCCACGACCCGCGCGACATGGTAGACCGCCAGGCGGCGCTCAGGCTGCGGATCCTCCCGGCAGGGGCGGACGAGCCAGGCACGCACGGTCTGGTAGCGCAGCATCCAAAGCCCAAGGCGGGTGACAATGATGACGCCCAGCACAAGGCTGTAGAGCGTCAGTCGCCGCAGAACAGAGATCATCTCTGAGAGGTTTGAACGATCTTGGAGTCGATCATGTCCTGCAGCAGCAGCTCCGTGTCCGCGCGGCAGTCCGCGGCCGAGATGTCGAATTTCTCGGTGATCACAGTGACCAGCTGATCGAGCGTCTGCGGTTTGGCCAGTGCCAGCCAAAGTTGTGACGCGGTGGCATTGAGCGTGAAGTAGGTGTTGGACTGCGTGTCTAGGAGCGCGCGCTCCCCACCGATGTCGCAATCCATCACGCCTTCTTGCTGTACATAGTATCTGTCAGCCACAGGATACCTACCCGTCATGAGACTTCTATGGCGCCGCTTATACGTCTGATGGCTGCGCGGTTGAAAGCATCCATGCTCAACAGCGTTAAGATCTTGCGGCGGTTATGGCGTGCGACGATTGCGGTGCAAGACACGCGAAAAGACCCGGCAAGATGCCGGGTCTTCTTTATTCTCTAACTCAATCGCTTAAGTATAAACGACCAAATTACGAGCAGATAGGGTTTGTCGACGGGGTACCTGCTGGGTACGTACCGTCCAGATTGCCCGGGCAAGCAGCCGCTTGTGTCAGGCTCTCAACCGAGCCGTGCTTCCGCAGAACCGGGGCTTCGTAGATCGCTTTGGTCATGATTACCCTCCTATCGTTAACCCACGCTTTACTACTCCTGATACTTACAAGGGATCGTGCGAAGGGCGCAAGCATCTATTCTTAACGGCTAATTAAGAATTGCGATTGTGGTTTCCAAAGCGTCTTCTGCAGTGCAGAAATAATGCACTGATTTATAAGCGATTTATCGACCATGCTCTGAAGGGTAGAGCGGCGAAACGAGAGTTCACGCACTGCGTGTGCGACGTTTTTCGCGTTCGATGCTGATTTTCTCAGCGCTGTGACATCAACAGATGCCAATTTCGCCGGTTTCGGAGCGCTCAGGCGCGATTTTACAGGTCACCGAATCACAATTCGGCAATCGCACGCTGAATTGTGTCTATTGTTTGCTACCCAGGGCGCAATCGCAAGTATTGTTTCCACAATCAGAAGAATTGGCCAAGTTTGGACGCATTCTTCATCATCAACGTGCCGATCCCGCCAACCTGGTTCATT
>JBCCUH010000274.1:0-2947 GCA_039197405.1 Pseudomonadota bacterium | reverse complement strand
TGATGGAAGAATACGGCATCACCTTGGAACGGGTGCCGCTGGCAGATACCGTCGATGCGGTGAACCAGGTCATCAGTGAGCAGGAAGCGGGCGCGGACGGAGACCGGGGTTCGATCGACATGATCTGGATCAACGGTGAGAACTTTGCCACGCTGCAGCAGGCCGATCTGCTCTATGGCCCATGGGCCGAAGGCATGCCCAACAGCGCGCTGGTGGATTGGGGAAACCCGGCCATCAATCTCGATTTTGGCCGTCCGGTTGAGGGCATGGAAAGCCCGTGGTCCAGTGCGCAGTTTCACTTCATGTATGACAGCGCGCGCCTTGATGAGGCCGATCTGCCGCGCTCGTACGCCGATCTGTCGGCCTGGATCGCCGAAAACCCCGGCCAGTTCACCTATGTGGCCCCCGGACCCGGCGCCTTCATCGGCACCCGGTTTGTCAAACAGCTGATGTTCGAGTTGAGCGGAAACCATGAACAGTGGGTGGGCCCGTTCAACGAAGAGCTTTACAATGAGTGGAGCGTCGCGGCGTGGCAGGAACTTCTGTCGTGGGAAGAAAACCTCTGGCGTGGGGGTGAGACCTACCCCTCCACCGATGCGGATATGAAGTCGCTCTTTGCCAACGGTGAGATCGAGTTCGCCTTCACTCAGTCGCCTTCGGGCGCGGCGCCCGATATCGGGGCCGGAGTGGTTCCGCCTTCGGCACGGGCATTCTCGTTCGACAACTACATGATCGGGGATTTCAACTACCTTGCGATCCCGTTCAATGCACCAAACAAGGCCGCCGCTCTCGTGACCGCGAACCTTGTTTTGCGCCCGGATCGTCAGGCGGCGCAGGTTCAGCCCCAGAACGGGTTCTGCTGTGGTTGGGCGATTGACGTCAATCGTGTGACGGATGCCGGCCAGCTTGCCGCCATCGAAGAGGCGATGATGAACCTTGGTGATGCGGCGGCCGATCCCGGCCGGTTGGCCGGGGCGCTCGTCGCTGACATCGACGCGGAGTATCAGGCACGGATTGAAGCCGACTGGCAGCGTTACGTACTGCGCGGCGAAGCGCTGCCCGAATAGAGGCCCCAACGAACGGCGGTACCGTGACTGTACCGCCGTTCCGCACTTCCCCCTTTTGAAGGTGTCTGATGTCCTGGGACAGGATACGAATTGCGGTCATGCTGGCCCCAACCATGGTGATCATCACCGTGCTGTTTTTTGGCAGTCTTGGCTACGGTTTGCTGCAGAGCCTTGGATATCAGCCGAACATTGGCGTGACAGAGATCAGCCTCGATGCCTACCGCTCGGTGTTGTTCGATCCCGATATGGCTTCGCGCTTCTGGCCGGGTCTTTGGCTGAGCCTCTGGGTTGCTTTTGTCAGCACCTTCGTGTCCGCCGCGATCGCCATTGGCGTGGCGCTGCTGCTGCGGCGTACGTTTGTCGGCAAGAAACTCGCCGTGTTCTTCTTCCAGCTCAACCTGCCGATACCGCATCTTGTGATAGCGGTTGGGATGCTGATGCTCTTTTCGCAAAGCGGGCTGTTCTCGCGACTTTTGGGCGAGATGGGCGTCATCACCTCACCACGGGATTTCCCGGCGCTGACCCGCGATCCCTACGGTATTGGCATCATCCTTGCCTACATCTGGAAAGAGGTTGCATTTTTCGGGATCATCGTGCTCGCGATACTGCAATCGCTGGGCGAGGATTATGAGTCCGTCGCCCAAAGCCTTGGGGCCAACCGGTGGCAACGCTTTCGCACGGTGACCCTGCCCCTGATCATGCCCGGGCTCCTGTCCGCGTCGATCATCGTCTTCGCCTTCACCTTCGGCACCTATGAGGTGCCGCGCATTCTGGGCGTTCAGCATCCCAAGATGCTGCCCGTGCTGGCGCTCGACTTCTTCCTGAACCCCGACCTGAACGCCCGTGCCGAGGGCATGGCGCTCAGCATGATCATCGCGGTGATCGTGTTCGTTCTGGTGTTTTTCTATATGTGGCTCACCGCGCGCACCGTGCGGAAGGATTGACGCGATGCGTCGGAGTTTCTTCTACCTCACCGTCGGCTTTATCAGCTTCATGCTGGTGGCGCCCGTTATTGCGTTCATGATCAACGCCTTTGCCTTCCGTTGGTTTTATCCGCAGCTTGTCCCGCAGGAATGGAGCCTGCAGGCCTGGGAACGCCTGCAGCTGATCCCGCGAGAGGGGGAACGCACGCTTTCGGGGTTCATCGACCTTTGGTTAAGCGTCCCAGACGTCGTCAGTGCACTGTGGCTCAGCCTTGCCATCGGCGGAACGGTGACCGGGCTATCGGTGATCATCGGCCTTCCGGCAGCGCGAGCCCTCGGCCTCTACAAGTTTCGCGGCAAGCGGATTGTGGAGTTCATGATCATCACGCCCACCATTCTGCCGCCCATCGCCTTTAGCCTTGGGCTGAACATCAACTTCATCCGCTGGGATCTGGCGTTGCAGGATATGGGCATTCCCATTGATCTGGCCGGCAGCGTCATTGGCGTCAGTATCGTGCATCTTGTTCCCGTGATGCCCTATGTTGTTCTCACATTGAGCGGGGTGTTCGCCAACTACAATCCGGATTTCGAAGCGCAGGCACGCAGCCTTGGCGCTCGACCCCTGCGCATCTTCTGGGACGTGACTCTGCCCTCGATCCTGCCGGGGCTGTTCGTTGCAGCGCTCTTTGCCTTCCTCGTGTCCTGGAGCCAGTACCTTTTGACGTTCCTCATCGGTCAGGGACGGGTCGTGACGCTGCCCATGCTGCTTTTCTCTGCCGCGGGCACAGGAAACAACGCGATGATTGCCGCGCTCTCGCTGGTGTTCATCGCGCCTGCGATCCTGATCCTGCTGGTGACCTCACGCTTCCTATCGGGCGAGTCGAGCGCGGTGGGCGGATTTGGCCGCGTATGATGGGTGCTGCGCATATCAAGGGAGGTTGCGCGTTATGAGCGACG
>JBCCUH010000273.1:0-2961 GCA_039197405.1 Pseudomonadota bacterium | reverse complement strand
TAGTGCGAGCCTTCCTTGGGCAGGTCGGCAGGCGACAGGTTGACCGTGATCCGTTTGGACGGCAGCGCGATGGACATGGATGTCAGTGCCGCGCGTACCCTGTCGCGCGCTTCGGACACCGCCTTGTCTGGCAGTCCGACGATCGAGAAGGCGGGCAAGCCGGGTGTGACCGCGCATTGCACCTCAACGCTACGCGCGCTGACGCCCTCAAAGGCCACAGTGTAGGCTTGGGCAAGCATGGGCGCTCCTCGCAGTCTCGATACATGGCTAGACCAGAATCGGTTAGCGAAGGGTTAATCCCCGATCACCTGTGACGGAGGGCTGTCGTCAAATCAGCTTCATGAAATCGGGCCAGGCTTCGGGATCGGCAACCGTCTTGTCACGGCAGAAGGCGTTGCAGAACCCAAACACGCGGCCTTGCATTGTCATCAGATGGGTCACCGGTTTGCCCGAATAAGGACAGCGGTCATTTTCAGCGGTCCCTTCCGGAAGCGCCTGGGCTTCTAGCGGCTTTGGCCCCGGCCATTCCGTTTGCGGGTAGGGCTTTTTGTACCACTCTAGCGTTTCGCCATACACCAACCCCATGGCGCGCCATCGGCGAAACGCGGGATCAGCCAGATGGGCTGCGACATAGGCGCTGGCCTTGTCCGATACCGGCAGGTTGTATCCCGCAATGCGTCCCGCAACCGGCGCAAAAAACGCATCCGCTGCGCTGTAGCTGCCGAAAAGCCACGGGCCGCGCCCATCTGACAGCGTCCGCGCGTGCGCCCAGATTACCTCGATCCGCGCGATATCCTTCATCACGCCGCCTGATGGCTGGCTATCTGAATAGGCCACGCGCAGGTTCATCGGGCAGTCGCCACGCAGATCGGTAAAGCCCGTGGCCATCTCTGCGCAAAGCGTGCGTGCCGTCGCGCGCGCCGCCGGATCGCTCGGCCATATCCCGGCGTCAGGGTGGCGCGAGGCTAGTTCTTCGGCAATTGACAGGCTTTCGGAGATGATCGCGCCATCTTCCGTCACCAGCGTCGGAACGGTCTTGGCGGGCGCCACATTTGCCATTTGCTCCGCGACGTTCTGATCATGGAAAGGGATCATCTGTTGCCGGGCGCTGAGACCAAACCGATTGATAAGCAGCCAGCCGCGCAGCGACCAGCTCGAATAGGCGTAATCGCCGATGTAAAGCGTATAGGACATGCAAAAAGACTATCGGCTGACCACCGCAAGACAATCGACAAATTGCGCGCATAACCATCAAGGGATGTGATTGATCACCCCTGTTTGCCAGTCCTCCGCGCTGATATGGATCTCTGATATCGACAGGTTGTCCAGCTTTTGGCCAAAAGTCTCATAGGCGCTGCGCCCAGTGGCACGCTGGATCTGCGACAGGATCACGCCGAAATGGCACACGACCACTACATCGCCTGCGGTGTGGCGTAACAGAGTATCAATCGCCGGGTCAACGCGGGCGTGCAGATCGTTCCAGCTTTCGCCGCCGGGTGGTGCGATGTCGCCGGGGGTTTCATAAAACGATCTGATCCTATCGGGGTCCGTCTGTGACACCTCGCGCCAGGTTTTCATTTCCCAATCCCCGAAGTGCATCTCGCGCAGGGCGGTCGCATGCGGGTGCCGGTGGCGCGGTCCGGCGATGGCGTTTGCCGTCTCCACCGCGCGCCGCAGATCAGATGAAATCACTGACGCATCATCGGGCAACCAGGCGGCAAGTCTGGCCAGCGCGGCGGTGTCCGAAAGATCGGCGGGCAGATCAGTCCAGCCCACCATTCCCTTGGCATGGGTCGGCCCGTGACGTACCAGCAGCAATCGCCGCATCAGAGCGATCCTTTCAGCACATTGGGCAACCCGGCCACGACCTGAACCACCGTGTCTGCCTGCGTGGCCAGACGTTGGTTCAGCCTGCCTTGCGCCTGCCGGAACCTGCGGCTGAGTGCATCTGCGGGCACGATGCCGCCGCCCACCTCATTGCTGACCACAACGCAGTAAGCGCGGCAGCATCTGAACGCGTCCATCAACCGATCTTCGGCGGCGGCCAGATCGCCGTCATCCATCAGATGGTTGGTCAGCCACATGGTCGCGCAATCCAGCAAAACGGCCTGTTCGCTGTTCAAAGTGGCAAGCGGTTTTGCCGGATCAAGCGGCTCTTCCACCGTCGTCCATCCTGCACCGCGCATCTTTTGATGCTCCGCAACCTTCTGGTTCATCTCCGCATCCCAGATCCGCGCTGTGGCGATATACGTCCGCGCTAAACCACTCTGAACAATAATATTTTCCGCAAAAGCAGATTTGCCCGATGCTGCGCCGCCAATCACGAGGACACGCTTTGCCGACATTTTATTTCCCCCGGAGTGAACCAATCAGCGCTTTGCGTCGTATCATTATTACCAAGCGTAATAAAAGCGCAGGTCTGAAGAGTACTGAAATTTGCCTGGATGGGGGGCGAGACTATGGCACTGGACAACGCAAGCGACGCGAGATTTTCACGCACTGCAATGAAGGCCGAATTGCTGGATGCCGAGACCGAACTCCGGCTTGCATATGCCTGGCGCGACGAACGCGACGTGGCGTCGCTGCATCGATTGATCAACGCCTACATGCGCCTTGCGATCTCCATGGCCTCCAAGTTTCGCCGCTACGGTGCACCGATGAACGATCTGATCCAGGAGGCCGGTCTGGGGCTGATGAAGGCGGCTGACAAGTTTGATCCTGATCGCGGCGTTCGGTTCTCCACCTACGCTGTCTGGTGGATCAAAGCCTCCATTCAGGATCATGTGATGCGCAACTGGTCGATGGTGCGCACAGGTTCGACCTCCTCCCAGAAGTCGCTCTTTTTCAACATGCGCCGGGTTCAGGCGCGGCTTGAACGTGAAGCGATGCAGCGCGGTGAAGAACTGGATCGCCATCAGTTGCACCAGATGATTTCCACCGAAATCGGTGTGCCGCTGCATG
>JBCCUH010000272.1:0-2967 GCA_039197405.1 Pseudomonadota bacterium | reverse complement strand
TTATCTCGCCGTTGTGGTGGGGTGGTCGTATTTGCAGACATAGACCGTCGGGGTGACGCTGGGCTTGGGCGAGCAGGCAGAGCCTGCGCCGGGCAATTGCGTTCCGGTTTTCGGCATCGCCGATCTGGACAAGGCCCGCCGCGCGCTGGAAGGGGCGGATGTGCGCTTTGACGGGGATACCGATGTGGTTGAAGGCATGGTGAAAACCGCGACCTTCTTTGACCCCGATGGCAATGCGCTGATGCTGGCTGAGGATCTGACCGGCGGTGCGTAACCCGTGCCGGTCGGTGAGTTGACCGTCGCCTGCGTGCTACAGCACGCAGGTCACCGAGACGAGGCGCGCAGATGACGCCTGCGGCCACCGGCTTTGCCGAAGCGGAGGCTCCTTTCGGGCGTCAGCACGGGCGCGGTATCAAAACCGTTGCGCCAGATCACCAGACACAGAACGGGATGCGCGAAGGTCTGGGTGGCATGCGGCTGATTGCTGGCGTGCAGCACAGTGTCGCCTTCGCGCAGGGTCTCGCGCGCCGCGCCATCCCTGCGAAACTCTGCCTCGCCGGATATGACGATGTAAAGCTCTTCCCCCGGATGATGGTGGCGCGGATAATCGAGCCCGGCAGGCATGTAGACGACCCAGACCCACAGCGTATCCGAGGTGAACGGACCGCCCGCACCGATCACCGAATAGCAACCGAACCTGTCCATGAAATCAGCGCCAATGTCAGTGTCTTTGTACGTCTCGCGCCACTGCACCACTGGCGATGCGGCGATGATGGCCTGCTGCAAAGGCGCGTAGGATCTGGACACAAGGGCGCTGTCCGCCTCCAGGTAGTCGGCGCAGGGGCAATGATGCGGCTCCAAAGGTTGGCGGCGGACGTCATCGGGGAAGGGGGCGAAAGCCTGCGCCTGTGGATGCGCCTCATAGGCGCGGCGCAGCTCGGTCAGAAGCCTGTCGTATCGCTGATCGGCAGTCGTGTCGGTGCTCATGGCGCCAGCCTGAGCGGGCCAAGCCTGCGCGTCTGCTCCCCCCGCGACATGGATGTCGCGACCAGTCTTGCGGCCCGTGTCACAGCCCGCCTGCCGGATCAGAGCGTTTCCACGCAGAGGATCGTCGGCAGGTGCCGGGCGATTTCCTCCCAGTTGTTGCCTTCATCGCGGGTGGCAAAGACCGATCCGGTGTTGGTGCCGAAGTAAAGCCCTGCGGGATCGCATGCATCGCCCGCCATTGCCTGCCTCAAAACCGTGAAGAAACAGGCCTCCTGCGGCAGACCCTCGCGTTGCGCCGCCCAGGTTTGACCGCCATCGCAGGAGTGCCAGACCGCCGCTGCCGCCCCGGGGGGAAAGCGCCCGGCGCTATCGCCATTCAGGGGGATGGTCCAGATCTTCTGCGGATCGCGCGGATGCACGCGGATGGGAAAGCCGAACGTGGACGGCAGCCCTTCTGTCAGATCCTCCCAACTGCGTCCGCCATCGCCAGAGCGCCAGACACCATGGTGATTCTGCTGATAAAGCACATCCGCATCCCCCGGAGCGCGCATCATATTGTGCACGCAATGGCCGGTTTCGCCGCCCGAGGGCGCGGCGGGATGGTCATGCCCCTCGCAGGCCGCCGCATTGGCCAGACGGTTGCGCCGCTCCCAGCTGGCGCCGCCGTCCTCGGTGGCAAACACACCGGCTGCGGAAATCCCGACCCATGTTTTCTGCGCATCGCTTGGGTGGCGCACGATCGTGTGCAGGATCAGCCCGGCCGCGCCCGGGTTCCAGTCGCCTGCTGATGGATGATCGGTCAAGCCGCTGACCTTGTCCCAATTGGCGCCCTGATCGGCGCTGCGCAGCAGCCCGGCAGGCTTGGTCCCCATCAAAAGTGTGCCATGGGCATAGGACAGCGACCAGATCTGCGAAAACTCCTTGCCGAAGGGCAGGGGGCCCTCGCGCCATCCGATCATCTCGGCAAACTCGGGATCATTGGCGGCCCATTCATCGCGGCTTCCCGAGGTCAGCTGCCTGCGCGCCCAGGTCGCGCCGCCATCGCGTGACGTCCACAGGCAGGCACCGTCCCAGTCACCGCCGCCGCCAGCCCAGATTGTGCCGTCTTCGGGGTTGCTGGCGAAGTGATTGACCGGGGCGCCATCACAATGCGGCCCCGACACGCGCCAGCTGCCGCGGGTCTCATCGCCGTGCAACAGGAAAGCACCTTTCGTGGTGCCGACCAGAATCACCGTCGGGGAAGGCTGCATGGATCTCACCTTTGTTAACCGGCCTATGTGTAGCACGAAAACGCAGCTTGGCTAAGCGGTCTGCGGCATGGGTCATGTCCAAGCGCGGCAAGCGGGACACGCAGCGCGGGCGAATTGACCTGCACACTTGCATGTGACTGGCGCTTGGTCTCAACCGTGCTAGTAAATTAACGAAAATACCGATTCATATTGCCAGCCTTCAGGAGCTTTCTGCCATGCTCACCCGCCGCCATTTCATGTGCTCGTCTGCCGCGCTTTTTTCCGCTCCCCTGACCGGACCGGCTTTTGCGGCCTCGACAGACAAATCCAAATGGGACGACTGGGATGCGCAGGTCACACCTGCCGGCTTTCAGCTGGAGACCTCCAATCCCTGGGGGCTGCACCGCCGTCTGATGCCGCAGCGGGTTGCGCGCAACCCGGCGCTGACGGTGGGTGATATCCACGTCGATGCCAAGGCGCGGTACCTTTATCATATCGAGGAAGGCGGCACCGCCATGCGCTACGGCGTGGCGATTGCCCGGGACGAGCTTTATACCCCCGGCACCTACCGGCTGGGACGCAAGGCGAAATGGCCGACCTGGACGCCGACTGCGAATATGATCAAACGCGAGCCGGAGACCTATGCCCAGCACGCCAGCGGCATGGACGCCGGGCCAGAGAACCCGCTGGGGTCCCGGGCGCTTTATCTCTACCGGGGCAGCCGCGACACCTATCTGCGCATCCATGGCTC
>JBCCUH010000271.1:0-2970 GCA_039197405.1 Pseudomonadota bacterium | reverse complement strand
GAAGTTGCCCTCGGGATAGACCAGAAAGACCGTCGGCCTGCCGCCCCTGATCTGGCCGCCAACAATGACTGAGGCGCTGAACGCATCGCCAGAGCCGGGGCCCACGGGGCTGGAGTAGGCAATCACTTCCTTCAGGGTTGCACCCACGAGACGGGCGACCTGAAACATGCTGGGTTGGTGCAGGATGCCGGGATCGCGATCCTCAACCGCCTGCGAGCGTTCTTCCAGCAGGCTGATCATCGCCTGCGTTGTCGCAAGATTGCCTGCGGTCATGATTGTGATCGAGCGCTCGCCGGGAACCGTGAAGCTGAACATCTTGCCGGTGGTCGCGAAATTGTCCACGCCTGCATTCGTGCGCGTGTCGGACATGAACACGAGCCCCTGGTTCAGCTTCATTGCCACGCAGTACGTCATGAGGTTTGCCCTGCCGGTTTGTCTTGCCTGCAGACTTACTGTTGCACTTGCAAAGATACAATCATGGATGACGCGCCGGCACCCACCCGCATACCTGCAATGGGCGTGGCGTCCCGCGCATCGCATCCGATGGCGATGCGGATGTATTTCTCATCCGGGCTGATCTGGTTGGAGACATCAAAGCCGGTCCAGCCCAGCCCATCAATATGCGCCTCGGCCCAGCCATGGCTGGCGTCCTGATCAGTTCGGTCCGGCATGTAAAGATACCCGCTGACATATCGCGCAGGCACGCCCGCTGCGCGGGCCGCGGCGATGAAGATATGGCTGTGGTCCTGACAAACGCCCTTGCCGAGACGCATGGCATCCTGCGCCGAGGTGTCGGTGGTGGTTGCCCCCGTCTCATATGGTACTTGCTTCAGGATCTGCGCGGACATCTCGTGCAGTCCGGCCAGCACACCGCCGGGATGATCTGCGGCATGCTTTCCCAGCGCCTCAATGCCCTCATCGGCTGCGGTCAGCGCGGTGGCAGAGCAGAAATGCCAAAGCGGCGCACGGGTATAGACCTTGCCCAGCACCCCATCCGAAGAGGTCACTTCGACCTCGCCGCGCGCTTCGATCACCAGGTCGGACGTTCCGGTATCGGCGCTGACCAGATCAACGTGATTGCCATAGTGATCACGGTAGCTGGCCTCGATCTGGCCGCCTTGCACGCCCACCTGCCAATCGGCAACGCTCTGGCCCGGACCGCTGACCGGATGCAGCCGCACCTTTTGCAGCGCGTAGCTGACAGGTTCGTCGTAATGGTAGACGGTTTTGTGAAGGATGCTGTGTTTCATCACGATATGAACCTGAAATCTGCTTCGATCTGCAGGCCCAGTCCAGCAACCGTGGTCAGCGCAGCGCTGGTGAACTCATGCAAGCCTTCGTCAAATATCGAAGTGATATCGCGTCCTTTCAGCGAGGCGTCGAAGGCCTTGGCCTGCTTCAGACTATCGGACTGCTGCCCGTATTCTTCAGATAGGTAGCTCAGGTGTTCGACCAGAGCCTTGGCGCAATGGGCCAATGATCGCGGCATGCGGCGGTCCAGAATGAGAAAGCGGGCGATGTTCACGGCGTTGTAGTCCCCATCCACGGCCCAGCGGAACGAGCGATGCGCCGAAACCGACCTGAGGATCATCTCCCATTGCACATTGTCCATGCGGCTGCCGACCATCGACGGTGTCGGCAAAAGCGTGTGATACTTCACATCCACAATGCGCGCGGTGCTGTCGGCCCGTTCGATAAAAGTGCCGAGCCGGCAGAAATCGTAGATATCATTGCGCAGCATCGTGCCGTGCAATGCGCCGCGCACCAGCGCCGATTGCTGGCGAATAAGCTCCAGCACATCGGGCAGTTCGCGTTTCGGGATGGGATGCGCCAGCCGTTGATCCAGCGCCATCCATGTTTCATTGACAGCAGACCAGACTTCGGTGGTCAGCGCCGTACGGGTCAGCCGCGCATTGTCGCGCGCAGCCTTGATCGTCGCGCGCACCGAGCTGAGGTTGTCCAGATCGCGCAGCAGAAAATCGCAGACCGCGTCGCTGCTGTATCCGCTGTGCTTTGCCTCATAGGCTGTTTGCTGCGCCGATGAGACGATGACGGATTTCCATTCGCCTTCGGGATCAACCGAGCGGGTCAGCGCGATGCGAAACCCGGCTTCGATGAGGCGGGCCGTGTTCTCGGCACGCTCCAGCCCGCGAAACATCCAGAAAAGTCCACCTGCGGTTTTGCCAAGCATATCAGTCCTCCAACACCCAGGTGTCTTTGGTCCCGCCGCCTTGCGACGAGTTCACCACCAGGCTGCCTTCGGTCAGAGCCACCCGCGTCAGCCCGCCCGGCGCGATGGTCACCTCCCCCGGTGAGGACAGCGCAAAGGGGCGCAGGTCCACATGACGGGGCGCAAGCCCGCTTTCGGTGAAGATGGGCACGGTGCTGAGTGAAAGCGTCGGCTGCGCGATATAACCTGCCGGGTTGGCGCGCAGCTTTTTGGCAAAATCTTCGATTTCCGCCTTGGTCGCAGCCGGGCCAACCAGCATGCCGTAGCCGCCAGAGCCATGCACCTCTTTCACGACCAGTTCCGCCAGATTGTCGAGCACGTATTTGAAACTGTCTTCTTCCGCACAGCGAAAGGTTTCGACGTTCTTCAGCAAGGCCCGTTCACCGGTATAGAACTCGACGATATCCGGCATATAGCTGTAAATCGCCTTGTCATCTGACACGCCTGTGCCTGGCGCATTGGCGATGGTGATGCCCCCTGCCCGGTAGATATCCATGATGCCCGGCACGCCCAGCATGCTGTCGGGATTGAACGTCAGCGGATCGAGAAAGGCATCGTCGATCCGGCGATAAAGCACGTCGATCACCTTGTGGCCGCGTGTGGTGCGCATGGCAATGCGGCCGTTCACGACGCGCAGGTCATGCCCTTCCACCAGTTCCACACCCATCTGATCGGCCAGAAAGCTGTGTTCGAAGTAGGCCGAGTTGTGAATGCCCGGCGTCAGGATCGCCACGCAGGGT
>JBCCUH010000270.1:0-2995 GCA_039197405.1 Pseudomonadota bacterium | reverse complement strand
CCTCAATGAGCACCATGGGCACCTTGCCGGGGTTCTCTAGCCGATGCACCGCGCCAAGGGGGATGTAGACGGACTGGTTTTCGCTCACCAGATGCTCGGTCTCGTCAATGGTGACCCGGGCCGTTCCCTCCACCACGATCCAGTGCTCGGAGCGGTGGTGATGGCTTTGCTTGGAAATCGCGGCCCCGGGCTTGACCATGATACGCTTGACCTGAAACCGCGTGCCCAGGGCCAGGCGTTCAAACCAGCCCCAGGGGCGGTGGTCCTTGGGAAAGGCGTCCGCCTGGGGGACAGCCTGGACCTTGAGCGCGGCGACGGCTTGGCCCACGTGTTGTGTCCGTGATGTATCAGCCACCAGCACCGCGTCGGGTGTCGCCACCGCTATGATGTCCTGCAGACCCAGACCGACAAGCGTCATGCCCTCCCCATCCGCGCGTAACAGCGCGTTCTCGCAGTCGATCGCCATGGCACTGCCTTGGGTGACCACGCCGTGCTCATCCGCAGCGCTGGCCCGCCAGACCGCATCCCAGCTGCCCAGATCGGACCAGGCGGCACTGTAGGGGACGACCGAGAGGTTGGGCAGCTGTTCCATCACCGCATAGTCGATCGACACCGCCCGCGCCTGGCCCCCGGGGTCGGGTGCCAGGCGCAGGAAGCCCAGATCGGGCTGGGCCCTTTCCACCGCCTCGCGCACCGGGGCCATCAGATCGCCCGCATGGGCCTCGAAGGCTGCGATCATATCCGACGCGCGGGCCAGAAAGATGCCCGCATTCCACAGATGGGTGCCATCAGCGATCATTCGGGCCGCGGTATCTGCGTCCGGCTTTTCCACGAACCGCTTGAGCGGCACCGCGCCCGCGCCCGCAGGCTCGGCCAGTTCCAGATAGCCGTAGCCGGTCTCAGGCCGGTCCGGCGTGATGCCAAAGGTTACCAGGCGCCCGGCCTCTAGCGCTGGCTGGGCTGTGGCCACGGCTGCGGCAAGGGCGTCGGCATCGGGCATCAGGTGGTCAGAAGGGCAGATCAGCATGACGGCCTGCGGGTCCTGGGCGATCAGATGAAGGGCTGCGGCCAGTACCGCGGGGGCCGTGTTGCGCGCCTCAGGCTCGATCAGCACGGCACCTGGGTCGATGCCCACGGCCTGCAGCTGTTCGGTCACGATAAAGCGGAAGTCCGAGGCGGTGATCACCAGCGGGGCCGCCATGCCGGCCATGCGCTGCGCTGTCGCCTGAAACAGGCTCTCCTCCCCGATGAGCGGGGCGAACTGCGTGGGATAGCTGCGACGCGAGACCGGCCAGAGCCTGGTGCCGTGGCCGCCGCACAAAAGAACAGGGGTGGGTGTCATGGAATGCACTCTTTCAACTTCTGGCCCGGGCAGGTCTTTTAAAGTCAAAGCATAATCGCCCCCCTTCCTCAAGGCGTGGCACCACAGCAGCGGGAAGAGCGGGGGATTTGCACTTCATATCACCCCTGATACCCCTTAACTGGGGATCCAAACGACCCATCCTCACCTAGCTGCCGATCTATGAGCCCCCCAGACCAACGCCACGCGCCCCTTTCACGCAACGTGCTCATCCACATTGGCAAATGCGGCGGCTCGACCTGCCGGACGGCGATTGAGACCAGCCAGGTGCCCATTCACGAGACGGTCCACATCTATCAGCCCGTGGCAGCACCGGATGCGCGGTATTTCATCATCGCCCGCGCCCCCCTTGCCCGCGCGCTGTCGGCCTTCAACTGGCGCCACCGGCTGGTGCATGAGCGGCCCGAGCAGGCGGCGCGCTTTCCCGGCGAAAAGGCAATCATCACCCACTACGGCACGCTCAATGCGCTGGCAGAAGCGCTCTATTTTTCTGACGGAACACCCAAT
Source organism: Pseudomonadota bacterium (assembly GCA_039197405.1). Classification (GTDB taxonomy): domain Bacteria; phylum Pseudomonadota; class Alphaproteobacteria; order Rhodobacterales; family Rhodobacteraceae; genus Planktotalea. The sequence continues at coordinate 1,128 of JBCCUH010000270.1, read as the reverse complement.
GCGCTGGCGCTGGGGAACTTCCGTTCGATCCACCATCTGGGCGAGAGCATCGCCTTTTATCTCGACCCGCTGTTGCATGAAATCAGCCCCGACCAGATTGGCGGCGTCATCATGCAAGAAACACTGCAGGCCGATCTTGAGGCGGTCTTTGGCGTGACCACGGCGCAGCGCACCCATGCAAACCACGACACCATGCCGCCTGAGATGCTGCATCTGTCGCCGTTGGCGCGCAGTCATCTGCGCCGCGCCCTGGCCGGCGATTTCGCCTGCCTTGCGACCCTGCAGGATTGGGGCGTGCTCAACCCGGCCTGTTTGGATATCCTGCAAAGCGAAGAACCATAACGGCAAAAATGCAGTAGGAATCACGAGTAGGTACAAGCTTTGAAGCTTGTTTCATACCTACCCAGCGGATATGCGTTGCTAAATCAAACCGAAACGCAGAATTGTTGTTAGATACCCTTGGAGTGCAGCATGAGCCTTACCGCGGACAGAACTTTGTGGAATTCAGAATCCCTTTACCACCAGAACCGGGAGGGGGATGCCCAAATGCAGACGGAGACTTACCTGCTGCCCTTCGTCAAGGACTTCTTCCTGCCAAGCAAACCGGTCTCCTTCTGCGACTTCGCATGCGGCCAGGGGGCGATTGCAACCTTTCTTGCGGACACGCTGACCAAATCAGGGTACAAGATCGATCGGACGCTCTTGATCGACACAGTTGAAGACAACCTTCAAGAGGCCCGCCCCCGCGTGGAAGGCGTGGGCGGCGAGGTGGATACCTTTGTTGCGAACGGCAATAATTTCAACGGATACACCGGCAAGAAGGTAGATTTCCTTTATAGCTGGGATGCGATGGTCCATTTCGATATCATCGACGTTGTGGGATATGTCTCCACCGTCTCGGAACTGGTCGACGGGTACTGTCTGTTCCACCATTCCAACTATGGCCAGGTGACAACGGATATCCGGCAGAATCCGCATTGGCGGAACTTCATGACAAAAGATGTTTTTGCCCAGATCTGCAGGTCTTCGGGGCTGGAAGTGGTCAGCCAGAAAGTCTTTGCCTGTGGTGAAAAAGATCTGGACTGCATCACGGTGGCAAAAACAATCTAAAGCGTTCGCCCCGGGGTG
>JBCCUH010000269.1:0-3003 GCA_039197405.1 Pseudomonadota bacterium | reverse complement strand
TATCGTGACAGGTTACGAGCCAGGGATCAAAGCCGACGCGCCCCCCTTCCGGGAGCTGATTTTTCAGCCATTCGGTGAGCGAGACATCAGGCCAGGGAACGGGGGTGAAGTGATCGAGATCCACCTGCGCCTTGACCTGCGTGCGATAGCGCCCGTCGATGAAGACGCCGGCAGCGTTCATAAGCGCACAGCAAAAACCCGCAGACCCGGTGAAACCGGTCAGCCATTTCAGGCGTTCGTCGCGTGCGGCAACATATTCGCCCTGATGGGCATCGGCGCGCGGCACAAGAAACGCGTCCAGTTGCTCAATGTCCATCTGCGCGCGCAGATCCGCCAGACGTGCAGGACCGTGTTCAGGTGTGCTGGTGGCGTCGAAACTTTGAAACATGGCGAAATTAATCCTGCGCGGGCAAGATCTTCTGCGAAGATCATATATGGGAGAAATCCTTCGTTCGAAGGAATTCGGGTAAGAAAATCTTCGCAGAAGATTTCCAGGCGTCAACCGGCTTTGCGCATACCCATCAGCCTGGCTCTGGCGCGTGGATCGCTGTCAAAAAGGGCGGCCAATTGTTCGGTCATGGCCCCGGCCAGTTGTTCCACATCGGTGATCGTGACCGCCCGTTCGTAATAGCGCGTCACATCATGTCCAATGCCGATGGCCAGAAGTTCCACCTGCTTGCGCTTTTCAACCATGGCAATCACATCGCGCAGGTGTTTTTCCAGGTAGTTGGCCGGGTTCACGCTTAGCGTGCTGTCATCCACAGGCGCACCGTCAGAGATCACCATCAGGATCTTGCGGCTTTCGTGGCGCTGGGCCATGCGGCGATGCGCCCATTCCAGCGCTTCCCCGTCGATGTTTTCCTTTAGCAACCCTTCCTTCATCATCAGCCCCAGATTGGGCCGTGCCCGGCGCCAGGGTGCATCGGCACTTTTGTAGATGATGTGGCGCAGATCGTTCAGCCGCCCAGGCTGTTGTTCGCGCCCGGCACCGAGCCAGGCCTCGCGGCTTTGCCCGCCCTTCCAGGCCCGCGTGGTGAAGCCGAGGATTTCCACCTTGACCGAGCAGCGCTCCAGCGTGCGCGCCAGCACATCCGCGCAAATCGCTGCGATGGAAATGGGGCGCCCGCGCATGGAGCCAGAGTTGTCCAGCAAAAGCGTGACGACGGTGTCGCGGAACTCCGTGTCTTTCTCGACCTTGAAGCTAAGCGGGGTCGTCGGATTGGCCACCACCCGCGCCAGGCGACCCGCATCGAGCATGCCTTCTTCAAGGTCAAACTCCCAGCTGCGGTTCTGCTGGGCCTGCAGGCGGCGCTGCAGCTTGTTGGCCAGCCGGCTCACCGCGCCTTTCAACGGCTCAAGCTGCTGGTCCAGATAGGCGCGCAGACGTTCCAGCTCGATGGGTTCGGCCAGCTCTTCGGCGGGCACTTCCTCATCAAACTGCGTGTCATAGACAGTGTAATCCGGATCGGCTTCGGAAATCGGTTGCGGTTGCGGCGGCTCCAGCGGGGCCTCGCCCTCGGGCATCTCTGTCTCGTCGCCCATTTCCTCGTCAGAAAGTTCATCCATGGACACCTGCGCCTGCGACGCGTCCTGCTGCTCTTCCTGACTTTGCTCGGGAGAGGCTTCCGCCTCGTCGTCCTGCTGTTCGTCCTGACCTGTGCTATCGGGTTCCTGTTCGTCTTCGGCCCCGTCCTCGCCATCATCCTGCTGCTGATCATCCAGATCATCGGGATCATCCCCCAACTGGTCGCCATAGCCAAGGTCTTGTATCAGCTGCCGCGAGAGCTTGGAAAAGGCGGTCTGATCGTCCAGAAGCGCGTCAATGTCGCCCAGCGTCTCGCCCGCCTGCTCTTCAATAAATCCGCGCCACAGGTCCATCACATTCTGCGCACCAGAGGGCAGATCGCGACCCGTGGCCAGATGGCGCACAAGATAGCCGGCGGCAGCGGCCAGCGGCGCATCGGTTGAGGATTTGATCTGGTCAAAGCCTTTGCGCAGCGCCTCATTGCCGATCTTTGCGTCGATGTTGCCCGCCGTGCCAGGCATGTCGCGCGCGCCCATGGCCTCGCAGCGCGCGGTTTCCATGGCTTCATAAAGATCGCGGGCCATCTCTCCCTGCGGTGCATAGCGCGCATGCAGCGAGCCGTCGTGAAACTTGCGGTGCAGGGCCAGAGCATCCGCCGTACCGCGCGCGATGAGCACTTCTTCGCGCGTCATTCTGCGGCTGACCTGAGGCAGGCGCATGGTATCACCGGACACTCCGGACGGATCGACAGAATAGGTGACCGACAGATCCGGGTCGTCCGCCATCACCTTGGTGGCTTCCGCAAGCGCCTTCTTGAACGGATCGGCTGGATTGTCGTTGCCCTGTGCCAAACCTAAAGCCCCTTCATCTTGCCCCTAAACTCCCGCCGGAGGCGGACCCGAATTTTCTCAAAATTCGGCTCACCCCAAAGCGACGCTTGCTGCGCTTTCGGGCAGCTCTTCGTCAAAGCAGCGCTGGTAGAACTCGGCCACCGTCTGTCGTTCCAACTCGTCGCATTTGTTCAGGAACGACAGGCGGAACGCATAACCGACCGAGCGGAAAATCTCGGCGTTCTGCGCCCAGGCAATCACCGTTCTCGGGCTCATCACCGTGGAAAGATCGCCATTCATGAAGGCGGTACGGGTCAGGTCGGCGACTGTCACCATCTGTTTGATCGTCTTGCGGCCCGCTTCACTGTTGTAATGCGGGTTCTTGGCCAGAACGATAGCGCTTTCGGCGTCAATACTGAGATAGTTCAGCGTCGCGACAAGGCTCCAGCGGTCCATCTGGCCCTGGTTGATCTGTTGGGTGCCGTGATAAAGGCCCGTTGTATCACCCAGACCCACCGTATTGGCGGTCGCGAAAATGCGGAAATAGGGGTGCGGTTCGATCACCTGATTCTGATCCAGTAAGGTCAGCTTGCCATCCACCTCCAGCACGCGCTGAATGACGAACATCACATCGGCGCGGCCCGCGTC
>JBCCUH010000268.1:0-3009 GCA_039197405.1 Pseudomonadota bacterium | reverse complement strand
GTCAGACCCTGCTTGATGGCGGTGTCTTCGATTTGGCGGAGCAGCGCGGCAGCGACGCCTTTGCCGCGGGCTGCCTCGCTGGTGAACATGCTTTTTACTTCGCCGTAGCCGTCTTTGACCGCCAGCGCGCCGGTGCCGAGGGTGTCTTGCCCCTCGCGCGCCGCAAAGAGGTGGATGTTATCTGCCTCCAGCGCGCCCAGATCGAGGAAATGGCAAGACGACGGATCAAACATTGAACGCATCAGCGCATGGCTTTGCTCCAGAAGCGCCTGCGTGCCGGGCGCGCGAGGGGAGGTGGGTTCAACAACCAGCATCAGGCTTTGAGTGCGGTTTCGATGGCCGCGTGATCGAGGCCTGCCTGGCCGATCACCACGAGGCGTGTCAGACGCGGGTCGCTGCCGAAAGGCTTGTCGAAATAGGTGTCCACGCGCGGGCCGACCGCTTGCAGGGTCAGGCGCATCGGTTTGCCTTGAACAGCGGCGAAGCCTTTGAGGCGGAGGATATCGTGGGACCGGATCACATCGGCGACCTGTTCGGCGAAGGCCTTGGCGTCGGCAATCTCGCCGCGCTCGACCACGAAGCTTTCGAAGGCGTCGTGATCGTGGTCGTGGTGGTGATGGTGGTCATCGTGATGATCGTCGTGATGGTGGTGGTGATGCACCTCGTGGCGCGCGTCGAGATCACTCTCGGACCCGATGCCCTGACCCAGCAGCACATCCACTGGCAGCGCGCCCATTGTGGATTTGACCACCTGCACGCCGTCACGGCTTTCGCCCTTCAGACGCGCGGCAAGAGCCGAGCTTTCATCCTCACCCAGCAGGTCAGACTTGTTCACAACGATCATGTCGGCGCAGGCGATCTGATCTTCAAAAAGCTCACTCAAAGGCGTCTCGTGATCGAGGTTCTCATCCATCTTGCGCTGCGCATCGACGGCGGCGACGTTGTGTGCGAAGCGGCCCTCGCTGACAGCTTTGCCATCGACGACAGTGACCACACCATCGACGGTGACGCGCGTGGAAATCTCCGGCCAGTTGAACGCGCGCACCAAAGGCTGTGGCAGCGCGAGTCCAGAGGTCTCAATCACGATGTGATCCGGCTTGTCCTCGCGGGCGAGCAGTTTTTCCATCGTGGGCACGAAATCATCGGCGACCGTGCAGCAGATGCAGCCGTTGGATAGCTCCATGATGTCATCTTCAGTGCAGGTCTCATCGCCGCAGCCTTTCAGGATATCGCCATCTACGCCCAGATCGCCGAACTCATTGATGATCAGGGCGATCCGCTTGCCTTCCGCGTTCTGCAGCATGTGGCGGATCAAAGTGGTCTTGCCTGCACCCAGAAAGCCTGTGATGACGGTGGCGGGGATCTTGGCTTGCATGTCGTGTCTCCTTTTGGAGCGTCAATAAAGGTGGGCCGGATGCGACCGCGTGTGATCATTTGTTCTACCTGTGCCGCGCCGGGGGCGGATCCGCAAGGGGCGGGGTTTGCCGACGCTTTGCAAGGTCTGGTGCCCAAGGGCGTGGTGGTCGAGACGACCGAATGTATGAACCTCTGCAATGCGCCGATGTCCATGGCGCTGCGCGGCGAGGGGCGGGACGTTTATCTCTTCTCTGGCGTTGATCCTGAGACCGATCTGGACAACGCCGCTGCCCTTGCGCGCATTTATTCAGAAGCAGAGGGGGGCACCATCACGGATGCCCGCCCTGCGGGTCGGTTGCGGCACTGCCTTGTGGGGCGCGTGCCGAAGTAAGCCTAAGCCTCGTCCGCCTTGCACCAGAAGTACGCGCAGAGGAACCCGAGCATCGTCCAACCGGCCATGCCTGCACCCAAGCTGAGCGTTGCAAATCGTGCAGACAGCTCAGGTGGAGCCACCCCGAAATACGTGTCGAGGTAAGGCGCGCCGATCACATGTGGTGCCAGCAGCAGCGGGATAGCCAGCAGCGCCAGCGGTCCGCGTGCAAATGCGATCAGGGCCAGGGCGATGGCCGTGGCGATGATTGTTGCTGCCCACCAAGTCTGGCGCGGACCGATCTCTGACCCAATCGCGCCCGGCAGCACCGGTGGTTGCCCAATGCCCGGCGCCATCTGCACGGCGATAAAGCCTGCAAGCCCCCAAACCAGACCCATTTTCGGCGTCAGGCGGTAGCCCTTGCCGTGTGCGAAGACCATCGCGGCCAGCATCAGCAGGCCGTAGCCGGTGTAGGTGATGATATTAAAGCCGATTGTCATGAAATGACGACCATACTCATCGCCCAAAGGCGGCTGGGCGCGTTCGGACTGGGTGGAGCCGTCCGTCGCGAAATGCACGCGCGCACCGGTTTCATAAAGCTCTCCCTCCATCAGATGGGGGATCACAAACCAAAGTTGCAACAGGGCGGCGAACACGCCTGTTGCAACACCAGCGAGCAACGCGCTGGTCAACAGATTTTTTGTCATGTTTTTGGCGTCAGGCGCTTAGTGGCAGGGAAATGCCATGGCGTGGCGCTGATCATGTGCCGCATCATGCAGAACAGTGGCTTGCGCGATGCCGGATGCGAACAGCAGGAATACGCCTGCGAGAACTGCGATGGCCATACCCATTGCAGAGCTGCCCTCACGTGCGATTGAAGCAGTTTGTGTCGTCATGTTTTAGTCTCCTATGCACCGTCACACCCGACGGCGAGGTTTATCTTCACACACGGCTGGTCTCCTGGCTCGCGGATCATGGCGCTTCGGCGTCTTCCCGGCGTTTCCACCAGTGACATCTGCCGGGCGCTCACCGCTCACAGTCGCGGGGGCGGCTGCGGCTTTGGGCCCCTGTTTGGGTCGCCCGTCTTCCGCATTCCCATTTCACCCTTGGACGCTTTGCGCCGGATCAAGAGTACCATGTGCTGCGCATCTGGCCCGGAATCACAGGTTCGGTCAAGGTGAATTGCGACATGTTGCCTGCGTTTCGCGGTAGGGCCGTCGCGGAAGATATCAGGCAAATTCGCAATATCTCGTGGATAACTTGGCAAGGCAAGCCACATCCTG
>JBCCUH010000267.1:0-3028 GCA_039197405.1 Pseudomonadota bacterium | reverse complement strand
CGGATATCGTGGCGGTGCCACTTTCCGCGAACATGGATGAACTGGTAACCGTCTTTAAGGACAGCGGGCTGACACGCTTGCCTGTCTATGACGGGACACTGGACACACCAGTTGGCATGGCACACCTCAAGGACGTTGCCCTGCAACATGGGTTCAATGGCAAACCGGCGAACTTCCAACTGAAACCGTTGCTGCGTCCGCTGCTGTTTGTGCCGCCGTCGATGACCATCGGTGTGTTGCTGACCAAGATGCAGACCGAGCGGCTGCACATGGCGCTGGTGATTGATGAATATGGCGGGGTCGATGGGCTTGTGACCATCGAGGATCTCATCGAACAGGTGATCGGTGAGATCGAAGACGAGCATGACCAGGACGAGGGCATCTTCTGGACCGTTGAAAAGCCGGGCACCTACCTGGCGCTTGCCAAGACACCGCTGGAAGACTTTGAAGCCGAGATCGGGCATTCGCTGACTGATCATGAAGATGTGGATGAAGAAGACATCGACACGCTGGGCGGGCTGGTCTTTATGCTATCGGGCCGCGTGCCTGCGCGGGGCGAGGTGGTGCTGCACCCCGATGGCCCGGAATTCGAGGTGCTGGATGCAGACCCACGCCGGATCAAGAGATTGCGTGTCCGCACGGTAGGGGCCTCTGGATGAGGCCTGCGCGTGGCTGGCCTGCGCTGGCCGGAGCAGGACTTGCCGGAGCCGTTGCCGCCTTTGGCCAGTCGCCCTACGATTTCCCGCTGCTGACGCTGCTGGGCCTGTCGGGTGCGGTTTGGCTGTTTCAGGCGCGGGCGACACCCTGGCAGGCGGCCCTGACCGGCTGGGCCTTTGGCACAGGTTACTTTGCCCATAGCCTGCAATGGATCGTTTCGCCCTTTTTTGTGGATGCGGCACGGCATGGGTGGATGGCCCCTTTTGCCCTTGTGCTGATGGCGGCGGGGCTGGCGCTCTTCTGGGGTCTCGCCTTTTGGCTCGCCCGCATCATCGCGCCTTCCCGGCTCTGGCCGCTGGCCCTGACCTGGGCAGCGGTGGAAATGTTGCGCGCCTATATCTTCACCGGGTTCCCTTGGGCCATGCCCTCACAGGCGCTGGTGGGGCAGGCCTCGGGTCAGCTTCTTGCCTGGATCGGCCCTTACGGTCTGAACTTGCTGATGTTTGCTGCTGCATTGCTGATCGGTGGGGCCCAAATGTCGAACCTGCGGCGCGGGATGGTTGAGGCCGGGTGCGGGGCGCTCGCCGCGCTGGCGCTGTTGCTGCCTTATACGGGTGCTGCCAGTGCGATGGGTCAGGGGGTGATCCGCCTGATCCAGCCGAACGCGCCACAGCATGAAAAATGGGACCCCGAGAAAATTCCGATCTTCTTTGATCGCCAGCTGCGGCTGACGGCAACGCCCCTGCCCGAAGGCAGCAAATCCCCCGATCTGGTGTTGTGGCCCGAGACCGCCATTCCCTATCTGCTAGAGCATGCGGCTGGCCCGCTGGCCGAGATTTCGCAAGCAGCGGGTGACGCTCAGGTCGGGCTGGGCCTGCAGCGCCGCGACCCTGCGGGGTATTACAACGCCATGATCACACTGGGACCGAACGGCGCGGTCAACCAGATCTATGACAAACATCACCTTGTGCCTTTTGGCGAATACATGCCTTTCACCCGTTTCTTTTCCCGGATCGAGATCGGCGGGCTTGCGGCGCGTGTCACCTCGGCCTATGCGGCCGGGCCGGGGCCATCGCTGTTGAACTTTGGTGATCTGGGCACCGCTCTGCCGCTGATCTGCTATGAAGCTGTCTTTCCCCATGACGTGAACGCCGCCCCGCAACGCCCTGATTTTCTGATCCAAATCACCAATGATGCCTGGTTTGGCAAAGGGGCCGGGCCGCGACAGCATCTGGCACAGGCCAGGATGCGGGCCATCGAACAGGGCTTGCCGCTGGCGCGTGCGGCCAATACCGGGATTTCAGCCATGATCGACCCAAAGGGCCGTGTGCTTGCCGCCTTGCCCCTGAATGAAGCGGGCTTTCTGGACGCGGCTCTGCCATTACCGCAGCCCCTGACGCTTTATAGCCGCAGCGGTGATCTGCCGCTGGCGCTTTTGTTGCTCATCGGACTCGCCTCGTGCGCATTCTTAACCCGCCGTCGGTCCTGACCGTGTTAGCGATTGACCCCTGTTGCGGGGGTGAGTAAGCCAGCCCTGCTGATGTCACAACGGCTTCCTGACGTGGCATTGTAATTTCAATGGAGCAGATATGTCCCGACAGAATTATATTTTCACCTCCGAGTCCGTCTCGGAAGGCCACCCCGACAAGGTCTGTGACCGGATCTCAGACGCGGTGCTGGACGCCTTTCTGAGCGAAGAGCCAGAGGCGCGCGTGGCGGCAGAGACCTTTGCCACCACCAATCGTGTGGTCATCGGGGGCGAAGTCGGCCTGAGCGATCAGGCAAAACTGGCCGAGTACATGGACCGGATCGAGGATATCGCCCGCGCCTGTATCAAGGACATCGGCTATGAGCAGGACAAGTTCCACCATGCCACCTGCGAGATCACGAACCTACTGCACGAGCAATCCGCGCATATCGCGCAGGGTGTCGATGCGGCCGAGAACAAAGACGAGGGTGCCGGTGATCAGGGCATCATGTTTGGCTATGCCACGGATGAAACCGAGCACCTGATGCCGGCACCTATCCATTACGCCCACGCGATCCTGCGCCGGCTGGCCGAAGTGCGCAAAGACGGGACAGAGCCCACATTACGCCCCGATGCCAAAAGCCAGCTTTCCGTCCGGTATGAAAACGGGTTGCCTGTCGGCGTAAGCTCTATCGTGCTGTCCACACAGCATGAAAGTGAGAACCAGACCAGCGACGACATCCGCGCCATCGTGGAACCCTACATTCGCGAGGTTCTGCCAGAGGGCTGGATCACCAAAGATACCGCCTGGCACGTCAATCCGACGGGTGTTTTTGTGATCGGCGGACCCGATGGCGATGCTGGCCTGACCGGGCGCAAAATCATCGTGGACACCTACGGAGG
>JBCCUH010000266.1:0-3029 GCA_039197405.1 Pseudomonadota bacterium | reverse complement strand
GTCACGACCCGGATTGATGCCCCCGTCGTGCGACGTTTTGTGACCGAATTGCCCGAAAACGCGCCTGATGCCACCGAACCGGGCGAGGATGGTCTGCCGATGATCGAAGACGACACGTTGGAGCTGCTCGGCAAGGAGATTGATCTGATGGCGGTTCTGGGCGAAGCCCTTGCCCTTGCCCTGCCCGATTATCCGCGCGCGGATGATGCCGATCTGGAAACCGCAGTGTTCACAGAGCCTGGCAAAGCTGCGATGACCGACGAAGACGCCAAGCCATTTGCGGGCCTTGCTGCGTTCAAGGACCAGCTGACGTCAAAAGATTGACGGGCAGATTGATCGAAAAACCAATGCATGCTCAGATCGCGCATGCGGACAGATCTTGCCCTTTCACGCCCCTCGGCGCTTTTGCTGGCGCTGGCCATGCTTGTGGCGACACGATGGCTTTCCTGGAAAGCCTGGGGCTGGTTCTGGTCGATGTGGGAACCTGCTGTACCGCTGGCGGCGCTGCTGCTGGCCATCGCAGTAGACATTGGCCTCCTGCTCGGCGCCGTGGTCCTTACCTGGCGTCTGGCCAATCAGGACCGGGGCAGCGGCATGGCTTTTCTGGCCCGCGCCGCCTGTATCGCCGCCTGCGTCGCCGCCCTGTCCGGCACAATCGACAACATCGCCCGAAATGCGACGCGCACTGCCGCGCCTGCGCCGCCCCCGGTCACCCTGCCGGTTGACGGCAGAACCGCATTTCTAATCGGACCCATCACACTGCGCAGCTATAGCGCGCTGAAAACCACCCTACGCCAGGACAACGCGATCACAGCGCTGCATCTGGACAGCGAAGGCGGTCACATTGGCGCGGCACGCGGGCTCGCGCGGCTGGTAATGGAGGCCGGGCTCGACACCCATGCGACAGGCATATGCGCATCAGCCTGCACATTGGTCTTCGCCGCCGGTACCCGGCGCAGCATGGCCCGCGATGCCCGGCTCGGCTTTCATGGCTACCTGTTGCACAGCCGTATCCTGACGCTCGATCCCGAGCAGGAAGAGGCGCGCGATGCCGCCTTTCTTGTCTCGCGCGGCATTGACCCTGAGTTTGCCGCGCGGGCCCTCGCTGTGCCGCACAGCGAGATGTGGTTTCCATCGCCGGCAAACCTTCGCGCGGCGCATGTGATCACCGAGTAGACATCCGGCGCTGACCGCCTAGAGTTGCGCACAAGTGCGCGATATCTGAGCGTCAGGAGAGTTTGCACATGTCCACATCCAGCACAGGAAAACGAAAAGTCATGCTGTTGACCGGGGCCAGCCGGGGAATCGGTCATGCCACAGTCAAGAAATTCGCAGCCGAAGGCTGGCGTGTCCTGTGTTGCTCGCGTCAGCCGTTCGATCCCAACTGCCCCTGGCCGGAGGGCGAAGCCAACCATATCCAGCTGGACCTGAGCGACCCCAACAACACGGTGGCAGCCATTGACCGGATCAAGCGGCGGCTGGATGGCGCGCCGCTTCACGCGCTGGTCAACAACGCCGGTATCTCGCCCAAAGACGAAAACGGCGCGCGGCTGAACACGATCAACACCGATCTCAGCACTTGGGGCCAGGTCTTTCATGTGAATTTCTTTGCCCCCGTGGTTCTGGCACGCGGCCTTGTGGCAGAGCTTCAGGCAGCAGGCGGGGCTGTGGTCAACGTCACTTCCATCGCAGGTGCACGGGTACATCCCTTTGCGGGCGCGGCCTATGCAACCTCGAAAGCCGCGCTGGCGGCGCTCACGCGCGAGATGGCACATGATTTCGGACCGCTGGGGATTCGCGTCAACGCGATAGCCCCCGGTGAAGTGGCAACCTCGATACTCAGCGATGGCACCGACAAAATCGTGGAAAACTTACCGATGCGGCGTCTTGGGCAACCTGCCGAAGTGGCCGAAGCGGTCTATTTTCTGTGCACCGCGCCCAGCAGCTACATTTCGGGGGCAGAGTTGGAAGTCAACGGCGGCCAGCACGTCTCGCCGGGGGGGCGCGTGCCCCGACTCGCTGGCAGAGACCAGCGGAATGCGTATTTTCGCGCGCTCATCCGAATTTTGGGTTGGACAGCACCGCGTAACGCGCATATGAGCCTGTCCAAACCCGTAAACACCGGGCCATCCGGCCCCCGAAATCTGAAGGTTGCGACATGGCTGTCCAGCAGAATAAAGTTTCCAAATCGCGCCGCAACAACCGCCGCGCGCATGATGCGCTGGTTGCTGCGAACCCGAACGAGTGCACCAACTGCGGTGAACTGAAGCGTCCGCATCACATCTGCCCGTCCTGCGGCCACTATGCCGACAAGGAAATCGTTGCACAGGCAGACGAGATCGATCTGGACGACGACGCGGCCTGAGCGTCCTTGCCCGGAAAGAGCGCTTGATGAACACGTCCACCAAACCCTCGGACGAAAATACCAAGCGCGCTCGGCCCGAGCGCACGATACTCTCGATTGACGCCATGGGCGGAGATGAAGGACCGGCGGCTGTTGTCGCCGGTATTGCTTTGTTTGCGCGCAAAGCGGAAAACGTGGGCTTCATTCTGCATGGCCCGAAAAAAACGCTGGCGCCCTTGTTGGCCAAACGCAAATCGCTGACAGGCCTTGTCGAAATTCGCGACGTGCGCGATGTGGTCAGCATGGAAGACAAGCCCAGCCAGGTTGTCCGATCCGGCAAATCCACCTCGATGTGGTCCGCCATCGAGGCGGTCCGCAACAAGGAAGCCAGCGTCTGCGTGTCTTGCGGAAACACCGGCGCGCTGATGGCCATGAGCATGATCCGCCTGCGCAAGCTGCCCGGCGTGTACCGCCCTGCCATCGCCATTCTCTGGCCGTCGCGGTCCGATCAGGGCTTTAACGTGATGCTCGATGTAGGCGCGGATATTCGCGCCGACGCCAAGGATCTGCTGCAATACGCCTTGATGGGCGTGTCCTACGCGCGCAACGGGCTGAGCCTCAAACGCCCGCGCGTCATGCAGCTCTTGTTTGCCTTTGTGCTCTTCGGTGCCGACATTCAGCAGCC
>JBCCUH010000265.1:0-3038 GCA_039197405.1 Pseudomonadota bacterium | reverse complement strand
GTCCGGTTTTCCTGCAAAACAGGTGCCTCGCGCACGATGAACCCATCGTTCGTATCGCGTGCCTCTTGGCGTTGAAACAATGCGCAGCCCGGCAAAACGCTTGCTGTGGCCATCAATCCAATCAAATGTCGTCTATGCATGTTTATTAACCTTTGCTGCCTCAGGCGAAGCCTGCCCGCCCGCCCGCGTAAACTCAAGCGCGGGGTGGTAAACACACCGTTTCGGCGCAGGCGCGCCAGACGTTTCGCGGCCATCGGCACTTTCACGCCACTACCTCGGTTTCGCCACGTTTTCGGCAAGGTCGACGACTAGGCAATACGGACTTTAAGGTAGATCTCATTTTTTGAGGACGCAGAGCATGCAGGCCCAAATCGAAAATTTTGTTTCATCGCTCACCAACTTGGCGAGTGAGTATTCTGATCCCACAATCATTTTTCAGCATATGCCCATCGTCCAGGACCATTTGGACAAGGTTCAGATCCTGGTCGACAACAAGGAATATGTGGGCGCGGGGCTGATCGCGCTTTTTCTTCTGAACCGCATGCGCAAGCGCAAGAAGAAAGACGTCAAGCCGGTTTCGATGGTGATGCCCGAGCCCTACAAAGGCGAAGACACTGCAGATGGCGGCACCACCCAGCCTGCCGAGCAGGAAGAAAAACCCGCCCTGCGCGTGGCCAAGAAGGCCCGCAAGACATCGGGCACGCCCAACAAGATTGAGACAATGGCCGCAATGGTGTCGCCGCGCGCGCGGGATGCCGCCCCGAAAGCCGCGCAAAAGCGAACGCCAGAGCAGCAAGCCAGCGACATTCGCGCGGCAGAGCTGACAACCCGCCCTGCCCTGACAGCGGATGAGGCGCGTATGCGCGTTGTGCTGCAGGCCGCTTTGAATGACATGAAGGCACCGTTCATGATCATGGCGCGCACATCCTTGAGCGCACTGATCGAACCGGGGCACGCCTGCGTCGGTCCTGAACGCGCCAACGCGATCGCGGCGCTTAGTGGAAAATCACTCGATTTCGGCCTGTTTGACCGCGCAGGTCGCCTGGTGCTGGCTCTGGACATTAATAATTCAAACGCATCTGCCTCGGCAGACCGTCCTTTGGTGGCAGCCGCCCTGATGCAGGCCGGGATCAATGTTGTGGAACTGGACAAGGGCGACATGCCCGCCAGGATCGCAGAGAAGATCACACCATATCTGACCGCGCGTCTGGCCGCGTCGCAACCGATGCCAGCTTTGATTGCCCCGCAAGAGCATGGCCAAGGCGAGGTTCAGACAGCCCGCGCCGTTCGCCCCAAAAGACCAGGGCGCCCGACCCGCCCGGCGGCCATCGCCGCCGAATGAAAAAAGCCCGGTCAATGCGCCGGGCTTTTCCTTATGTAACATGTAAAGGTGACTTCGCGCGTCAGCTCAGTTCGAGCTTGGCGATGTCGGCGGGGCTGCCCACGGCAGAGCAGGCAATCGCGCGATCAATCCGGCGGATCATACCGGACAGCGCCTTGCCCGCGCCAATCTCCCAAATCCTGTCCACTCCCTGCGCGGCCATATGCTGAACGCTTTCCCGCCAGCGCACCGAGCCGGTGACCTGTTCCACCAGCAGCGACCGGATCAAGTCCGGATCGCTGATCGCTTCGGCCCGGACATTGGCAACCAGCGGGACGGTGGGTGCGTTGATGCTCACGGCGGCAAGCGCATCGTTCATCACGCGGGCCGCAGGCTCCATCAGGGCACAGTGAAATGGTGCGCTGACAGGCAGCAGCACCGCGCGTTTCGCACCTTTTTCCTTGGCGATATCCACGGCACGCTCCACCGCGCCCAGATGGCCGGATACCACGACCTGACCGGGATCGTTGTCATTGGCGGCCTGGCAGACTTCACCCTGCGCCGCCTCTTCGGCCACAGCCCGAGCCGCGTCAAAATCCAAACCGAGCAAAGCCGCCATGGCGCCTACGCCCACGGGGACCGCTTCCTGCATTGCCTGACCGCGCGTGCGCAGCAGCTTGGCCGTGTCGCCGACGCTGATCGCGCCAGCAGCGGCCAGGGCCGAGTATTCGCCAAGCGAGTGACCGGCGACAAAAGAGGCATCCGTGATCGACACACCTTCCGCTTCAAGCGCGCGCATCGCGGCAAGCGATGTGGCCATCAGCGCCGGCTGCGCGTTTTGCGTCAGCGTCAGATCGTCCTGCGCACCCTCCCAGATCAGGGCGCTCAGCTTTTCGCCCAATGCGTCATCCACCTCTTCAAAGATCGCTGCCGCTGCGGGATAGGTCTCTGCCAGTTCCTTGCCCATCCCGATGGTCTGCGCGCCCTGTCCGGGAAATACGAATGCCGTGCTCATCTGCGCCTCTTGTTCTGTGATTGTTGCAAACTGATTGAGGTCTACCCGCGCAGTGCTTGCGGGGCAAGGCGCCGCGCGCCATTGCACCCCGGCACACGCGCTGTGCAAAAATAGAATAGACCCTGCGCGCGAATAGAACCGTGCCTTCAGGTGTTAACCCGTTAGGATATGACCAGCAGGACCACAAAGGACGACCCGTTATGAGCGCACAGAACACCGCCACCAGCTATGGCTCGGTAGCCAAGTCATTTCACTGGATCGTCGCCCTTGGCATCGTCACTCTGATTCCGCTGGGCATCATCGCCAACGGCATGGCCTTCGACACGAGCGAGGCGCTGGCCCGCAAAGCCTGGCTGTTCTCGCTGCACAAAACCATCGGCGTGACGATCTTTTTCGTGGCATTGGCGCGGATCGCATGGGCCATTTCGCAGCCCAAGCCCGCGCCGCTCAACCCAGAGCGCAAGCTGGAACATTTCATGGCAGAGCTGGTGCACTGGCTGCTTTACGGCTCGCTGGTTCTGGTGCCTCTGACCGGATGGATCCATCACGCGTCCACGGCGGGTTTTGCGCCGATCTGGTGGCCATTCGGGCAAAACCTGGCTTTCGTTCCAAAAAACGAGACACTGGCCGCGACAACAGCCGGGCTGCATATTGTTTTTGAACGGGTTCTGGCCGCATCCGTGATCCTGCATATCGCAGGTG
>JBCCUH010000264.1:0-3065 GCA_039197405.1 Pseudomonadota bacterium | reverse complement strand
GGCGACGGATTGGTTCGGCGCAAAGACCGGTACAGCGCAAATGGCGGCAGCGGGAAATCCTGTGTCCATCGCTGCGCCGGCACAACCTGAAAAATATCACCGGCGCGTATGTAATCCCTGGCCTTTTCGACCGCCTTCATATAGCCGGATTTGGTGAAATTCGACACAGGCGGCGCAATCTCTAACGCCTCGCCCAGATCGCGGGATTCGGCGGGCATCGCCCGTTCCAGATCGCGCACCGCATCCATCACACGTTCGGCGGCCTGCGCATAAGCCGCCTTGGCCGATTGCCCTTCTGACACCCACGCCGGAGATACCACGATCACGTCGCCTTTGACTCCGTCCAGAACGGCAACAACGGAAGGCCGCAGCATGATCGCATCCGGCAGACCCATCGGATCGGGGTTTACATCGGGCAGATATTCCACCAGCCGCACCATGTCGTATCCAAGATAACCGAACAGCCCTGCCGCGGCCTGTGGCAGATCATGGGGCAGTTCGATACGGCTTTCTGCCAGTAGGGCGCGCAGATTGTCCATCGGATTGCCATCCTGAGGCGCAAATGCCTCTGGATCGAACCGCGCGGTGCGGTTCAGTTCGGATACATCCCCGTGGCAGCGCCAGATCAGATCCGGTTTCATGCCGATAATCGAATAGCGGCCGCGCACTTCACCGCCGGTGACGGATTCCAGCATAAACGCATCTTTTTGCGCGCCCGTAAGCTTGAGCATCAGCGACACGGGCGTATCCAGATCGGCGGCCAGACGCGCATAAACGATTTGGTTTGCGCCCGCCTCGTAGGCCCGCGCGAAGGTATCGAAATCGGGTATCAGGGCCATCTTGATCTCGTTCAATAGCTCGCCTGAACGGCATTCAACGCTTGTTGGTCAATGACCGGTCGCGCCCTGGTCTGGGCGTCGCGCGTGTAGGCGTCGAAGATGTTCTGGGCCAGTGCCTGATCCATCTGCGCGGACAAAGCCTGCTGCAACTGGCGCAACTCATCTGTTTCGGCAGGCGGCAGGATCTCATCCAGGCGCACGACAAAGGCGGTCCCGGCACCGCCTATGACGCGGATCTCTTGCGGCTCCATATCAAAAACCTGGGTCATGAACTCGTTTGGGACATCATCAAGAAACGCCGTTCGTGTCAGCGCGTTTTCCACCCGGAACGGCAGGCCAGTGGCGGTAAAATCCCCGTCGGTGGCAAGCTGGTTCACGATGGCGTCAGCTTGTTCCTGAAGCGCCTTGTTTGTTTCTGTCAGTACCCAGGCCGCAGCCACCCGGTCACGGGCGCTGTCCAGCGGTTCCGGACGCGGCGGCAGAACATCGTTCAAGCGCAGCGCAAAGATCGAGCCATCTTCGAGAAAGTCGATTTCCGGGAAGTCACCGGCGCGCACAGCTTCGGCGGCACTGCGAAACCCTTCATAGGCTGCGACGTCATCGTCGCTTTGGCGAGTCCAGTCGATCTGACCCAGCTGCATGTCGGTTTCGTTTGCCAGTTCTTCCAGCGTTGCGCCACCTGCCAGCATGTCGTTGATGTCTTCTGACTGTGCTTCGATCGCCCGGCGCGCGCGGTTTGCGGCAAGCTCTGCGCGCAGTGTGGGTTCGGCGTCTTCGAACGGCACATTGCTGGCGGCCAGCGATCCGTTGATGCGAAACAGGGCAGGGCCGAAAACAGACGGCAATGGGCCCACCACGGCGTCCAGATCAGCGTCGAAAACGGCATCGGCCGCGTCGCCCAGATCGTCGCGCGTGACATCGCCCAGATCAATATCGCTCAACTCCAGTTCGCGGTCGCGGACCAGTTGTTCGAATGTGGTGCCGCCAACTTCAAGCTGCGCTTTTGCGTCATTGGCGGCCTGTTCATCGGGAAAATTCAACCGTTCGACCAGGCGCCGTTCAGGCTGTTGATACTCGGACAGGCGCTGGTCGTAGAGATCGCGCAGCGCCTCTTGGTCCACGTCTATCGTATCCACGATCATGTCGGGAGACAGGAGGGCATAGGTCAGTTGCTTCGTACGTGGCAGCGTGAACTGTTCCGTATTTTCGTCATAGAACGTCTGCACCTGATCCTCTGTCGGCTCACCCACAGGCGTGCTCAGCGCATCAGGACCCAGTGTTGCAACCGTAAAGCTTCGGCGCGCGCCAATGTATTCCGTCAGGGCGTCTGTCAGTATGTCGGGCATCTGCACACCGCTGACAACGGCGCCCTGCACGATGGTACGGGCGGATTCCTTGCGCAGGTCCGCTTCGAATTCGGAATCTGTCATCCCTATCTGATCCAGCTGAAATCGGTACGCTTCCCGGTCAAACGTGCCGTTTACACCCTGGAATGCCGGGATCGAGACAATTTCAGCCTGCAGGTTTTCATCCCCGATCGACAGACCAAGCTGGTTGACCTCGTTATCCAGCGCAGCCAGCGCCGTAAGGCGCGACAGCGCAAGTTGTTCCAGTCCCAGCGCACGGGCCTGCGCCATTTGCAGCGGCTCGCCAGTCTGCGCTTCGACGGCGCGGATTTCGCGCTGCAACTCGCGCACGTATGCGTCGACGGACACGCTTTCATCGCCCACCTGTGCGACCGTGCGGATCGTGCCGGTCAGACTGGTGGCGCCAAAGCCGGCAAGCCCGACGAACAACAGACCCATCAGAATCCAGACAAAGGTTTTTGAGACAGTGTTTTTGCCTGCGGCCATAGCGCCCTCTTGATTTGTGACCTGTCGGTTGCGGCCCTGAATACGACGGGCACAGTCGGGGGGCAAGCTTAGAAGGACAGCGCCTGCAAACGGCCGAACAATTCAGAGATACCGCCCCGGTCGATATTGGCAAACGCGACGCGAAGCTGCCGTTTGCCGGCCGGATCATCGGTGGGCATGAACATGGTTCCCGGCAACAACAGAATACCGGCCTGTGAAACCAGACGCGGGGCCAGCCTGTCGGACGAGAGGTCGAACGGGTGTTCCAGATAAGCGAAATATGCGCCAAGACCCAAAAGACGCCAACCTTGTCCGGTCAGTTGCGACATCCCCTCGGAAATGGCGGCGCGCCGATCCAGAATCTCGGCGCGTT
>JBCCUH010000263.1:0-3070 GCA_039197405.1 Pseudomonadota bacterium | reverse complement strand
GTCATCGGCTCCTCAGCCTGTACCGTATGGGAAGAAAAGACCATTAAGGTTAATATTTCGTTCCTCTTGCTCAAAATACCTCGGGGGAGCCTCGCAAGAGGCGGGGGCGGAGCCCCCTGCCCCCGTTCACATTTGAAGTTGAGGGAACCGCATGGCTTTGGATCGTTGGATAGCGCTCATTCTGTTGGGGATCTGCCTGGCCTATGGCTATGCTGCCTTTTTCACGATGGACAGCGGTCTTGCACCATTCATGCGGCGAAATCCGATTTGGCCCAGCACATTCCCCAAGCTGTTGTCGGTAATGGGGATTGTCGCCTCGCTGATCATTCTGCTGGGGCTAGAGAAAAGCGGCGGCAAGGACGCCGAGATCGATTATCGCAGGCTGCATGAGTATCATCTGGGTCAGGCTCTGTTGTTGCTGGCCTTGATGGTGGCCTATGCGCTGTGCCTGAGGCCTTTGGGGTTCATGCTGTCAACCACCGGGTTTCTGATCCTCGGCGCGGCTATTCTGGGCGAGCGCAAATGGGGGTTGATGATTGCCGTTGCCGTGATCGCCACGGGCGTTGTCTGGTATCTGGTACAACAGGTTTTGGGCATTTACATGCGCCCGCTGCCCGGTTTCATAGGAGGCTGACATGCTGGAAGGACTTTTGATCGGCCTGCAAACGGCCATGTCATTTCAAAACCTGGCGATGGTGATCGCAGGCTGTCTGATCGGCACCTTCATCGGCATGTTGCCGGGGCTGGGACCGATGTCGATCATTGCGATCATGATCCCCGTGGCGATCTCCATGGGCGATCCATCGGCGGCGCTTATCCTGCTGGCCGGGGTGTACTATGGCGCCATTTTCGGCGGCTCGACCTCATCGATCCTGCTCAATGCGCCCGGTGTTGCGGGCACTGTCGCTTCCAGGTTCGACGGTTATCCGATGGCGCGGCAGGGCAAGGCGGGAAAGGCGCTGACCATCGCCGCCGTGGCAAGTTTCGCAGGCGGGACGATCGGGGCCATCCTGCTGATGGTTTTTGCACCCGCCCTGTCCTCGGTTGCGCTGCTTTTTCACTCGGCAGAGTATTTCGCGCTGATGGTGGTCGGGCTGTCGGCCATCGCCGCTTTTGCGGGCACCGGGCAGGTGGCCAAGGCGCTGATGATGACAGTGCTGGGGCTGATCATGGCGACGGTCGGCGAAGGGGCCCTCTTCAACCTGCCGCGGTTCACGATGGGGATTATGGACTTGCAGTCGGGCTTTGGCTTCATCACGCTTGCCATGGCCATGTTCGCCCTGCCCGAGGCGCTATTTCTGGTGCTCAAGCCCAAGGCTGCCACAGATGGCGGCGATGGTGAAATCAAGGACCTGCGGATCACCGGATCCGAGGCGAAAGCCATCGCGCCGGTGATTGGCCGGCAATCGCTGCAGGGTTTCTTCATTGGCGTGCTGCCGGGCGCCGGGGCCACGATCGCCAGCTTTCTGGGCTATGCGGTGGAGCGCAACATCGCACCCAAGGCCGAGCAGGAGGAATTCGGCAAGGGCTCGATCAAGGGGCTGGCGGCGCCGGAGACGGCGAACAACGCAGCCTGCACCGGGTCTTTCGTGCCGCTTTTGACACTGGGCATTCCCGGCTCGGGCACTACGGCGATCCTGCTGGGTGCGCTGATTGCACTGAATGTAACGCCAGGGCCGCGGCTGATGGTCGATGATCCGCAGATTTTCTGGGCAGTCATCATGTCAATGTTCATCGGCAATCTGGTGCTGCTAATCCTGAACCTGCCACTGATCCCCTATATCGCCAAGGTGCTGTCGATCCCGCGCAATTTCCTTATTCCCTTCATCCTCTTCTTCACGCTGATGGGGGCGTATATCGGACAGAACAATGCCACTGAACTTCTGATCCTGGTCGGGTTCGGCATCTGCGCCACGGCGCTCAAATTCGCGGATTACCCGCTGGCGCCCTTGCTGATCGGGTTCATTCTGGGCGGCATGCTGGAGGATAATTTCGCGCGCTCCATGCAGCTCTACGACGGGATCGGCTTCATCTGGGAACGCCCGATGACGCTGGGCCTGCTGGTGATCGCGGCAATCCTGATCGTGCTGCCAAGCTACCGGGCGCGGCGCGCCAGACTGCGCGCAAAGGGGGTGGCGGACGGCGACTGATCCAGCGCAGCCTCCTCAGACCGGCAGCGTGCCATCCTGCACGTAGCGCAGGATCTGCGCGACCTGATGCGGTTCTTTGCAGACCGCAAGGGCGGCGGCATCCACCTCCTTGAGCGCATGCGCATGCTCGTCCGAATGCACAATGATCAGCGCTTTGCCGAGCGCCGCTGCATAGCCTGCATCAAAGGCCGCGTTCCACTGCTTGTATTTCTCGCCAAATCGCACCACGACCACATCCGCATCACTGATTGCCTTGCGCGTGCGGATCGCGTTGATCTTCGCACCTTTGTGGTCATGCCAATACTTGTTCGGCTCATCGCCCAGAATGGCCACTCCGCAATCATCGCTGGCCGCATGATCCGTGACCGGCGCCGAAAAAGAGACTGCAAGGCCATCGCAGGCCGCGACAATCTGCTCGCGCCAATCCGTGTGAATTTCACCCGACAGATAGATTTTCACAATTCCAGCTCCTTCATCTTGCCCAAAAACTCACGCGCGCAGCGCGGAACAAATTCCTTTCCAAAGGAATTTGCCAAATATTTTCGCAAAAAGATTTACCCGCGTAGAACCCCGCCCGTGGCCTTGCTGACCTTTTCGACAATCCTGGCGGAAACCGCTTCGATATCTTCATCCTTCAGCGTCTTCTCCGCAGGCTGCAGGCGCACAGTCACCGCGATGGATTTCTTGCCCTCACCCAGACTTCCGCCGATGAATTCATCAAAGACCCGCACGCCATCGATCAGCGCCTTGTCTGCACCGGCTGCCGCATTCACCAGCGTCAGGGCTTCCACATCGGCATCCACCACAAAGGCAAAGTCGCGCTCGACCGCCTGCAAATCGCTGATGGTCATCGCACCGCGCGTGGCCGATTTCTTCTTCGGCAACGGCACTTCGGCAGGCCAGATCGTGAAGGCCATCGC
>JBCCUH010000262.1:0-3090 GCA_039197405.1 Pseudomonadota bacterium | reverse complement strand
CGCGCCTCTGCCGGTGGTGGAAAACTGGCAAAGGCTGCTGAAGCAATACCTCTCAGGCCGCCAGACCCTGCGCCGCGCCTTCGTGCTGATTGACGCGCGCCACGGTGTGAAAAAGGTCGATGAGGAAATTCTCAGCCTGCTGGATAGCAGCGCTGTGACCTTCCAATGCGTGCTGACCAAGGCGGATAAGGTGAAAGCGGCTGAGCGCGACAAAGTGCTGGATCAGGTGCGCACCGCGCTCTCCAAACACCCGGCCGCCTTCCCCGAGATCATCGTGACGTCGTCCGAGAAAGGCGATGGTATTGAAACCCTGCGCGCCGTGATCGCAACACTTGAGTAAAGCGAGGGGCGATTTTTCAAAAATCGCCATACGCATTCTTTTCAAAGAATGCGCCCACAACGCAAAAGGGCCACCCTTTGGAGGCGGCCCTTCGCTCTTTTCACCCAGAAATCACTTCAACGCTTTATCCGTGATCGCATGCGTCCAAGCCCCCTCGGGGGCCTTCGTGATCACCGGATCGGACCCGCCTGACAGCAAGGACGCCACCGTGCGTTCATAGTCCGCCGGATCAAGCGCACCGTTGGATCCTGCCGTCAGCTTGGCAATCTCGCCCATCATCCGCTTTTGATGCTTTTCCGTCTGCGCACCGGTCTGATCGTTGTCTAGAACAATCATCGCCGCCTCATCTGGGTTCTCCTCGGCGTAT
Source organism: Pseudomonadota bacterium (assembly GCA_039197405.1). Classification (GTDB taxonomy): domain Bacteria; phylum Pseudomonadota; class Alphaproteobacteria; order Rhodobacterales; family Rhodobacteraceae; genus Planktotalea. The sequence continues at coordinate 2,383 of JBCCUH010000262.1, read as the reverse complement.
TTCCAACCCTTCATGGAGGCCCGCACAAAGCGCACCATTTTGTCCTCAAAAGCAGGATCGGCCAGATTGTCCTCCAGCGCGTAAAGACCATCCTCCAGCGTCGCCACGCCCTGATCTTCATATTTGAAAACCTGCAGATCATCCGGGCTTAGCCCTGCATCAATCACCTGCCAGTATTCATTATAGGTCATGGTCGACACGCAGGCCGCCTGACCCTGCAGGATCGGATCGACGTTGAAGCCCTGCTTGAGCACTTCCACGCCATCCGCGCCGCCATCTGTTGAAAGGCCAAGCTGGCTCATCCAGCTGAGGAACGGAAATTCATTGCCGAAGAACCACACACCCAGCGTTTTGCCGGCGAAATCATCGGTGGTCTCGACGCCTGCATCCTTGCGGCAGGTCAGCATCATGCCCGAGCTTTTGAACGGCTGCGCGATATTCACCATCGCCAGCCCCTTCTCGCGGGCCGCCAGTGCCGCCGGCATCCACTCGACGGTCACATCCGCGCCGCCGCCTGCCAGAACCTGCGTGGGCGCAATGTCCGGCCCACCCGGCTTGATCGTCACGTTCAGGTCTTCTTCTTCGTAAAATCCCTTGTCGAGCGCCACATAATAGCCCGCAAACTGCGCCTGTGTGACCCACTTCAACTGCAGCGTCAGATCATCGGCGGCCTGCGCCATGCTTGCGCTGATGCCCAGCGCCAGGGCGCTCAAGGTTGCTGTTAGTTTCATCTCTCTCTCCTTTGTTGGTATCAGTTTGTTGTTGTTATGTGTTTATCCCCGCTGCGACGGGTGCCAGAATGTCAGGCGTTTCTCGACCCAGGCCACCAGCCCGTAAAAACAGGTGCCCACCAGCGCCGCGACCGCGATCTCGGCCCAGACCAGATCGATCGACAGGCTGCCAACACCTGTGGAAATCCGAAAGCCCATCCCCCGCGTGGGCGAGCCGAAATACTCCGCCACAATCGCCCCGATCAGCGCCAGCGTGGTCGCGATCTTCAACCCATTGAACACGAAAGGCAGGGCCGCAGGCAAGCGCAGCTTGATCAGCGACGTGCCATAGCCCGCCGCATAGGTGCGCAGCAGATCGCGCTGCATCTGGTCGGTTTCGCGCAGCCCCTGCACCGTGTTCACTAGGATAGGAAAGAACACCATCACCACCACGACCGCTGCCTTGGAATGCCAATCAAAGCCGAACCAGCTCACCAGAATCGGCGCGATCCCTACGATGGGCAAGGCCGCCACGAAATTGCCAATCGGCAAAAGGCCCCGCGTCAGAAAGGCTGACCGGTCTATCGCGATGGCCGTGGCAAATGCCGCAAGCGCCCCGATCACATAACCACTCAGCGCGCCTTTCAGGGCCGTCTGCTTGAAATCCACCCACAGGAGATCAATCGAGGCCCAGATCGTCTGCCACACCAGCGACGGCGCTGGCAGGATCACCTTGCTGACGCCAAAGCCGCGCACCAGCCCTTCCCAAAGCACCAGCAAAGTCACACCAAACAGCACTGGCACGAATATCCGCGCGCCGCGCGTATCTGCCAGCCGTGACCGCGCGATCCCCGCATTCAGCGCCCAGGCGACCAGCCAGAAAACGATGGCGAAAATCAACCAGCTCATGCGCGTATCCCCATGCGTTTGAGGGTCACGCGCTGGCCGATATCCAGCAATGTCACAAGAACACCCGCAAGCACCGCTGCTGCAACCAGCGCCGACCAGATCGCCAGTGGCGTTCCGAACTGATCTCCGATCAGAATGCGCGCGCCAAGGCCTGAGATTGCACCAGTGGGCAACTCACCCACGATGGTGCCGACCAGGGCCGCCGCGATCCCGACCTTCAAAGATGTGAACAAATACGGGATCGAACTGGGCAAACGCAGTTTCAAAAACCCCTGCAAGCCCGAGGCATTGTAAGTCTTCAGCAAGTCCAGCTGCGAGGCGGACGGGGATCGCAGCCCCTTCACCATGCCCACGAGCACCGGGAAATAGCATAAATAGGCCGAGATGATCGCCTTGGGCACGCCGCGCCCGTCGATGCCCACCTGGCTGCTCAGCACGATGATCATCGGCGCCAGCGCCACGATGGGGATCGTCTGGCTGATGATCGCCCAGGGCATCAGGCTCATATCCACCACGCGGCTATAGACGATGGCGACCGCGCCCAGAATGCCCAGACTCGTGCCCAGCAGGAACCCCCAGAGTGTCGATTGCAACGTGATCCAACCGTGGTAGATCAGCGAGCGCTTTGACCACGCCCGCCCCCGCATCGCCATCTCGCCCGTGGTTTTCCAAAGCTCGGCGCCCACCTGCCCGGGCGTGGGCAGACGCGGACGCTCCAGCGCATAGCCTGCACCCACATGCGCCCGGTTCTGCGCGATCAGCTT
>JBCCUH010000261.1:0-3147 GCA_039197405.1 Pseudomonadota bacterium | reverse complement strand
GATCGCAGGTGGCGCAAAGCGCGCTGTCCAGCGCGCCGTGCATGTGGATGACATCGGATGATCCGGCAGCTTCATGCAGGGCGTCTACATTTTGCGTGATCAGCACAACCTCGCCTTTGAAGTCTTCCTGCAATCTGGCAAGCGCCTTATGCGCCGGGTTGGGCGTGGCCTGCCGCGCCTGCACGCGGCGGGCGTTGTAAAAACCGTGCACCAGCTGCGGGTTGCGAGCGTAGCCTTCGGGGGTGGCCACATCCTCGATCCGGTGCTGCGTCCACAGACCGCCTGCATCGCGAAAGGTACCAAGGCCGCTTTCGGCGGAAATGCCAGCGCCGGTGAGAATGACGATCTTTTGCATGGGCCGCTCCTTTGTTAGGCAGTCTGCAACAGGGAGATGATCCATGACCACCCGCATTCTGTTTGTCTGTCTTGGCAATATCTGCCGCTCGCCCACCGCAGAGGCGGTCTTTGCCCAAAGGGCCGCAGGGCTGGATGTGGCGGTCGACAGCGCCGGGACCGGGGGCTGGCATGTGGGCAGCCCGCCCTATGGCCCGATGCAGCAGGCAGCCCTGAGGCGCGGCTATGATATGAGCGATCTCCGGGCGCGGCAGTTTATCCCCGATGATTTTGCGAGGTTTGATCTGATCATCGCGATGGATGCGCAGAATGTGGCGGATATCGAAGCGCTGCGCCCCGGCGGCAGTGCTGTGCCGGTCAGGTTGATGACGGAGTTTGCGCCGGATGCGGGCGCGCGCAAAGTGCCCGACCCCTATTACACCCGCGACTTTGACGGGGCGCTGAGCCTGATCGAAGTGGCGGCGGAAGGGCTCGTGCGGGCGGTTGCAAAGGCAGATGCCCCCTAAACCGGATCAGCCACCACGAAGGTCTCGCTGAGCCAGGGCAGGCGGTCCAATGCGGGGGTCACGAAATGGGTTTGCACCAGCTGTTGCACGGTGGCGGCCACATCGCGCGGAACAGTATCGACCCAGTCGGAACTGGCAAACAGCGAGATATGCCGCGCGAAGGGGGCAAAGGGCAGCGGATGCACGTCGATGGCATCGTGAAAGCGCACCGCGCGCATAAAGCCGAGCGGTGTGGTGATGGCCCAGCCGATGCGTCCTGCAACCATGGCCATCAGCGTCGGGTTGGCGCCGACTTCGATGCGTTCGGGGAACTGCAGCTTGTGGCGGGCCAGATGCCCTTCGATCTGTTTGGAGATAAGCTGGCTGCGCTCGTAGCGCAAAAACGGCAGATCCTGAAGCGCGTCCAGAGGCGGGCTGCCGGCTGGCACAGCGCCGCGCGGCGATACCAGAATGAAGGGATCACGCACCAGCGGGTATTCGGTCAGCCCGGCAGAAAGATCGCCCGGCGTCGCCGCGATGGCCAGATCGATGGAGCCGGCCTGAATGGCGCTGGTAATTTCATGACTGGGCGCCGTGATCAGGCGAAATTTACAGCGCGTCAGGCTTTTGGTCAGGCGGGTGACCAGCGGCGGCGTAAGATCATTGTCGAAATCGTCGATGATGCCCATGGTCAGCGTCGACAGATGCGACAGGTCCATCACCGTCAGATCGGACTGGGCCAACCTGAGCTCTGCCAGGACCCGGCGCGCGCGCGTCAGAAAACTGCGGCCGGCGGGTGTGAGCTGCATGGGGCGGCGTCCATGATCGACCAGATCCGCGCCAAGGGCGGTTTCCAGGTTGCGCAGTTGCTGGCTGACCGCAGGCTGGCTGAGGCCGGTGAGCCGTGCCGCGCCCGCGACAGAGCCGCTGCTGGCCAGCGCGTCAAAGACCTCCAGCCCGCGCAGGGTGACCCCTTTGATCATTTTTGCCCCCGGCTTCATCCTGTTTCTTTGTGAATTGTGATGACCTGGTGGAAATAATCAAGATATCCGTGCGCAGATGAAGAAAAACTTCATTCAGCGGCGATCACGAGCACATTTGCTGGGCGCGGGTATTGAACTCCACATACCGCTCCCAGAATTTCTCATGGCTGCTGCGATCAGACTGGCGGATTTCCTGACTGAGATGCGGGTCCTTGAAAAAGCTGGCCGCCAGCCGCTGATCGGAAGAAGAGAGCGTGCCGCGCGCCGCTTTCTGAATGCAGCGGCAAAGCGCGCGATTCGCGGCATCCCGGTCGGATTTGTTGCAGGCGCGCTGAATTGGGCCTGCGGTCGAAAAGGTAGGCGCCACCGGAGTTAGTAGGGCTGCAAGCGCCATCATCAAGATAATGCGTTTCATGTCTGTGCCTCGATAGAGCGCGTCGCCAAAACGATCCGCGCACTGCCACTATATGGGTGTTGTTTTAACCGCTGCTTAGCAAAAATCCATGTATGCGGCAAATGCCCCGCTTTCGGGCGCACCGGCGCTGATCCTCTGTCGCCAATGTCCTTGACCAACCCTGCATTCCAAATCATATGCCAATCTATGACAGAGCTGAGCAAAATCCGTAATTTTTCGATCGTGGCGCATATCGATCATGGCAAGTCCACACTGGCTGATCGTCTCATTCAAGAGACCGGCACGGTGAAGGATCGTGACATGAAAGAGCAGTTGCTTGATGCGATGGATATCGAGCGTGAACGCGGCATCACGATCAAGGCCAATACTGTGCGCATCGATTACCGGGCCGAGGATGGGGAAGACTATGTTCTCAACCTGATCGACACGCCCGGTCACGTTGACTTCGCCTATGAGGTCAGCCGGTCCATGCGCGCGGTGGAAGGCTCGCTTTTGGTCGTGGACAGCACGCAAGGCGTCGAAGCGCAGACGCTGGCCAATGTCTATCAGGCGATTGACGCGGACCACGAGATCGTGCCGGTTCTGAACAAGATCGACCTGCCTGCGGCTGAGCCTGAACGGGTGCGCACCCAGATCGAGGATGTGATCGGGATTGATGCCTCTGATGCGGTTGAGATCTCGGCCAAGACCGGCCGTGGCATCCCGGATGTGCTGGAGGCGATTGTGACCCGATTGCCCGCGCCCGAGGGCGACCCGGATGCGCCGCTCAAGGCCATGCTGGTCGACAGCTGGTATGACGCCTATCTCGGGGTGATCGTTCTGGTGCGGATCATGGACGGCGTTCTGAAAAAGGGCGAGCGGATCAGGATGCTCAGCAACGGCTCCGTGCATCATGTGGACCGCATCGGCG
>JBCCUH010000260.1:0-3156 GCA_039197405.1 Pseudomonadota bacterium | reverse complement strand
GTGCGTTCAAACTTTTCCTTTGCCATGGGGGCCTCACAATTTGGGGGCGCAATCGCCCATTGATCTCGCGCGGCTGATATTGGCTTGGAACAGAAAAATCAAGCGTCAGTTGGACTGAGTTTGCACAGCATCCTGCGCAGCTTCGACAGCTGCGGCAGCAGGCGCTGTCTGCGCCTTGTCTTTTGGCGCCTTCACAGAGGTATGCACAGCGGTATTCGCAGCCGTATCTACAGGCGCGACACCTGCGTTTTCGGTGGTTTGGCTTGTCTCGGGCGGGTTCGCCGCCGCCGCATCCAGAGCCGCCTGCGTTTCGGGGCGGCGTTTGAACCACTGGTTTTGCGCATGCTGGCGCGTGATGTAGCGCTGGATCAGCTTGGCTGCATTCACCGACAGGGTTTCCATCTGCTCTTCGGCGGTTTTTGTCAGGCCGGAGCCGACGATGGTATCCCCGTCCAGCGTTTCCAGAACAGTGATCTGTTCAGGTTCCGCGTTCAGCTTTTCGCCTGCGGCATCATCCCAGACCGTGAGCTTTAGAATCAGCACGGATTTGGGCGACAGCACCACTGGCAGGCCGGGTTGGGCCAGCACATAGCCTTCGAGCGAAATGCCGAAGTGATAGAGCTGATTGCCGTCATAGCGTTCGAAGCGGTCGCCGATGGCCTTGGTGACCGAGTTGATCCAGTCTTCGCCCGAGGCCTCGCGCGAGGCCGGGCCCATGACGATATTGGGGGCAACCACGATGTTGTGGCCGAGGGCAAATTCACCGATGGGTTTGGGCTTGACCGAAAGATCATCGATATTCTCGCAACCAGCGACAACAACAAGCGCAACCAGCGCGGCAAAGAATCGGTTCATGAAAACCCCCAGATGGCAACCGGTGCCCGTGCTAGCCCAGCGCGCGTGCAGTTTCAATTGGTCCGCCTATGTAAAACGGTTGTCGCGGGGGAAGCCCCGAGGGGCCATGCGGCCGGTGCCGGCCCGCTTGCCCTGCCATTCGGCCAGCTCTGTCTCGGTGCGTTTGCGCCCGGCAGGATCGAGCCAGCTGAGCCCTTCGGCCAATGTGAACGTGGCCGCGTCGCTGAGCCCGCCATCCTTGTATTTCTGCAGACGCACGCCCTTGCCACGGCCCATTTCGGGCAGCTCGTCCAGCGAAAACACCAGCACTTTGCGGTTCTCGCCGACGCAGGCCACATGATCACCGCTCACAGGTGTGCAGACCAGCGCGCGCGTGTCGCCGCGCACGTTGAGCACCTGTTTGCCTGAGCGGGTTTGTGCCACCACGTCGTTTTCCGGCACCACGAATCCGTCGCCTGCCGATGAGGCCACCAGCAATTTGCGGTCCGGTTTGTGGATGAACAGATCGACGATTCCCGCCTCATTGGGCAGATCGACCATCAGGCGCAGCGGCTCGCCCATGCCGCGCCCACCGGGCAGGTTGGCGGCGCTGAGCGTATAAAATCGGCCATTGGAGCCGAAAACCAGCAGCCGGTCGGTGGTTTCCGCATGGAAGATGAAACGCGGCCCGTCGCCGTCCTTGAACTTCAGCTCGCGGGTCAGGTCGATATGCCCGGTCATGGCGCGGATCCAGCCCATTTCGGAGCAGACCACCGTGATCGGCTCACGGTCGATCATCGCCTCCAGCGGGACGTCTTCGACCTCGCCCGCTTCGGCAAATGTTGTCAGGCGCATGCCGCGCGCGTAATCCTTGCCGAATTGCTTTTTGGTCTCTTTGAGCTGGTCAGAAATAGACGACCACTGCAGCCCTTCGTCGTTCAGAAGATCATCAAGGCCTGCGCGTTCCTCCATCAGGGCGCTTTGCTCGCGCAGCAGCTCCATTTCTTCGAGGCGGCGCAAGCTGCGCAGGCGCATGTTGAGGATGGCTTCGGCCTGCACTTCGGTCAGCTCGCCCTCGCCCGGAGGTGGCGAGACATAATCGCTGTCATCCGTGGCGCGGACGAAAGTGCGCGACCAGTCCTCTCGCATCAGCGCCGCTTTGGGCTCATCATCGTAGCGGATGATATCGATCACACGGTCGAGATTCAGGAAAGCGACGATCAAGCCTTCCAGAACCTCCAGACGGTGATCGATCTTTTCCATGCGGTGCTCAGACCGGCGGCAGAGCACGTCGCGGCGATGATCGAGGAAGGCGCGCAACACTTCTTTCAGCGAGCAGACTTTCGGCGTCAGACCATCGATCAGCACGTTCATGTTGAGCGAAAACCGCACTTCCAGATCGGAGTTGCGATAGAGCATGCCCATCAGCACGTCGGGGTCCACATTCTTGGAGCGCGGCTCAAGGATGATGCGCACGTCATCGGCGCTTTCATCGCGGATGTCGCCAAGGATCGGGATTTTCTTGGTCTGGATCAGCTCGGCGATCTTTTCGATGAGCTTGGATTTCTGGACCTGATAGGGGATTTCCGTGACCACGATTTGCCATTGCCCGCGCCCGAGGTCTTCCACCTCATACCGGCAGCGCAGACGAAACGCCCCGCGACCCGTGCGGTAGGTTTCAGCCATGCTTTCCTTAGGCTCGACGATCACGCCGCCGGTCGGAAAATCAGGGCCTTGCACGTAATTCAGCAAGGTCTCGTCGCGCACATCGGGCACTTTGATCATATGCAGGCATGCATCGACCAGCTCAGTGATGTTATGCGGAGGGATGTTCGTCGCCATACCGACCGCGATCCCGCTGGACCCATTCGCCAAGAGGTTCGGGAAGGTGGCAGGCAGCACCACTGGTTCGGTCAGCGTGCCGTCGTAATTCTCGCGATAATCGACAGCGTTCTCGGCCAGACCTTCCAGCAGCGCCTCGGCGGCGGAGGTCATGCGCGCCTCAGTATAGCGCGAGGCGGCGGGGTTATCCCCGTCGATATTGCCGAAGTTGCCCTGCCCGTCCACCAGCGGGTAGCGCACGTTGAAGTCCTGCGCGAGACGGGCCATGGCGTCATAGATCGCCGCATCGCCATGCGGGTGATAGTTGCCCATCACATCGCCGGAGATCTTCGCGGATTTGCGAAATCCGCCCGTGGAACTCAACCGCAATTCGCGCATTGCAAAAAGGATGCGGCGGTGCACCGGTTTCAACCCATCGCGTGCATCCGGCAGGGCGCGGTGCATGATCGTGGAGAGGGCATAGGTCAGATAACGATCGCC